>JAQXFM010000307.1 GCA_029250305.1 Candidatus Poseidoniaceae archaeon
ATGGCGAAAGCATTCGTTGATGACATCTCAATTCTGTCAGAAGATGCGAATCACCACCCTGAGATTCACTTTGGCTGGGGCTATGTTGTGATTGAATTGCACACCCATGATGAAGAGAACATCACCGACAAGGACCTTGCCTTGGCACATCGCAACATAGCCCCAGCCAAAGTGAATCTCAGGGTGGTGATTCGCATCTTCTGACAGAATTGAGATGTCATCAACGAATGCTTTCGCCATCAAGAAATTCTCGAATTCAAATTCCCTCATTAACCGTTGCTCAACGATGGTCCATCCCGTTGGGATGTCCATTGATTCAACCCCAGAGGTGAGAGTCGTCGCTGCCTTTGCTTTCCTTCTCGACCTTCTCATGAAGGCTTGAGCGACGCTTCATGTCAGCTCGCTCAAATGCAAGGAGGTCCTTATCGTCGATGTAAGCGGGGCGGGTGTGGGCGACAAGCACGATGCGGGCGATGATTTCACGTGCGACGAAGTGGGTTTGGCCATCTTCGCCGAGCAGTTCGATGCTGGTTTTGCCTGAGGCCAGCAAGCGGCCACGAATCCATGGGCTTTCACCGTCAAGGAGCGCTCGTGCGTCCATCAGGATTTCAATGAAATCATCACGTCGGAGGCCATGCCTTCGCTTGAGCAAATCACCGTTGATGACATCAGCGACATCATCGAGAGCAGGCGAACCCATATCTTTCCACATCTGTGTCGCCCATTTAGGGAGCGTAATGTTCTGCTTCTTCTTCGCCATGAAGATGGGTACATGGCGAGGCTACTTGAACCTCGCTCCTCGTTATGTTCCCATCAACGGCTGAAAACACTCCATTCGGGGGTATGTCTTCTTGAAGGGTGGGCCACCGGCAGAAGACAGGGGAAGAAGATGAAAGTCTCATGGCGAACGCTTCCAACGGTCCTTCTTGAGGACGAAGTGCTGGACAAGGCGTTCTCCCGTGCCCGGAAAGCAGCTGACAGAGTCGATGACTCCGACCGAGTGTTCCGAGTTCGAAAGCAGATGAGCCGTATGGTTCAGACCGCAGCAGATGTGATCTCGACGACCTTCATGGATACGGTCAATGTATGGCCTTCACTCGACCAATCGCCAAAGTTTGACGTCGCCATGATTGACGCATGCGTTGGTTGTGACGATTACCGCCACCACCTCTCAATGCTCCAATGGGCCTCCAAGCAAGTCCTCAACATTGCTGGTCAAAACAGCAAGAAGATCATCCGCACGGCTCGGACCGAGTTAATGCACGATGCTCGAAAAGAAGCGTATGGCCGAATCTCCTCAATCATGCGGCGTGTGAAACCTTCACTCCTCTGGCTTAGCCAGGCCCGTGAAACACTGAAGCGTTTGCCAACGATTGACCAAGTCTTGCCATGTATTGTTGTCTGTGGTGCACCGAACGTCGGGAAATCTGCATTCATTTCGGCACTGAGTTCTGGAAAAATGGAAGTGAACCACTATCCTTTCACGACCAAGCAAATCCACGTTGGGCACTTCGTCCACCGTCGTTTGCAGTACCAAATGGTGGACACGCCAGGTCTTCTTGATCGCCCGAGGACAGCACGAAACACAATCGAATTGCAGGCCATTGCAGCATTGGAACACATTGGTTCCCTCGTTCTTTTCTTGATGGATGAAAGCGAGGCATGCGGCACTTCAATTGACGAACAAATGCACCTTTTGGAAGATGTCCAAGCGATGTTGCCAGGCACAGATTTGATGGTCGTGACTTCAAAGGCCGACCTCCTCGACCCACTTCCGGAAATGTGGGCTGAAGTTTCAGAGGCAGAGGCTGAGTGGCGCGAAGATGGGTCGGAAGGAACACCTGACCTCCCTCTCTTGCTCGATCCGAAGGGGCGAGTGACCATGTCGGCGACTGAATTCATCGGCATGGATGGAATGCGAATGGAAATCATTCGTCGCATTAAGGATGCACGCCAAATCGATCCAATGGCGTTGCCAGAGGGTTGGTATCGACGCGACCAAGATTGAACTCACATGTGTTCAATTGGCACAATGCCCAAGCCTTCCATGCCCGTTCGCATCATACGGCGGGCGACTTCAGAAACTTGAAGATTAATCGTGTTGACTTCTCCATCAATGACAATCATACAGTCTCTATAGAACGAATTGAAGCAGTTTGATAGGTGGAGAAGGTGATTTGCGAAAAGATGCGGACGACGATCGTTCACCGCTTTCGCCAAGACATCATTGTGAACTGCCAACGCTCGCAACAACCCAACCATGCCTGATGGCATTGATTCTGGAAGTTCGATGTTTGCCTTTGCAAGTTCGCCATCGATGTCAACACCTTCTGATTGGCACCTTCTCACAATTGAGCAGGCCCTGACGTGCGAGTACATGATGAACGGGGCTGAACCGCCTTCAAACGCCAGCGCCTCTTCCCAACGGAAGGTAAAGCCCTTTTCTGGACTGACTTTGATGATGTTGAATCGAACGGCAGACTTCCCTGCAGCGTCTGCGATTTCATCCACTTGGTTTTGTTCGTAATCGGGTCGAAGAGCACCAACCACGGCGGCTGCTTGTGCTTGCGCCTCTTCCAAAAGATCGTCCATGAAGACAACGTTGCCCTTTCGAGTTGACATCTTGCCTTCTGGGAGTTTGATGAATGAATAGAACATCACTTCTGGAACCTTCTGTTCGAGTTCTGTCAATGTCATGCCAACCTGTTTGGCCTGGAGCTTGTGGTCTTCACCAAGGACGTTAATGAGGTCATCACACTGTTGCCACTTCCACATGTGGTAGGCAATGTCACGTGTGGCGTAGAGTGATGATCCGTCACCACGGCGGAAGAAGAACTCAGTTTTACCTTTCAAGCCCCGTGCTCCGAGGTCCAAAAACTCAGCGCCATTGTCCGCCGTGCCATGGATTTCGAAGGTTCGGAACAATTCCATCAATCGTCCTACGTCGCCGTTTGTGACGAACATCGATTCCTTTGTGAATGTGTCAAAACTTATGCCTAAACGGGCCAATGTGGTGAGCATGCCATCAAGGACAGGTTGGTAGGCTGCAGCGAAGGCGTCCAGCACCCCTTGGTCGCCATGTTCACTGGCATGGACCATGCGGCCAATTTCTTGTTCAATGGCTTCCTTATCGGCTCGTTCTTGTCGAACCACTTGAGCCGCCTGGTACCAACGCACTCGTTCGTGGTCGGCCTTGCCTTTCCATTTCGGGTTGAGTCCGTCCCGGCCTTTGAGGGTGGCTTCAACGTCTTCCTCGCTGAGGTTTGCAAGTGCCCATGCGAGCACGCCAACTTGCTTCCCCATGTCATCGACGTAGTATTCAGCACGCACTTCGTTTCCAAAGAGCCTGTGCAATCGGACGAGCGAGTCACCAAGGATGGCGTTTCGTGCCCGGCCCACATGGAAGGGTCCATTTGGGTTTGCTGAAGTATGTTCGATGAGGATTTTACGCCCAGTTGGCTGGCACTCTCCGAATAGATGGCCGTGAGTTTGTGGTGAGGAGAGAATGGTTCTGGCAAGCCAAATCGGACTGGCCTTGATGTTGAGGTAGCCGGCAACAGTGTTCACTTCACCGATCGCTTCGTGAGCTGGTATCGAGGCGGCGATGGCTTCTGCAATTGCGGGGGGTGCTTGGCCCAATTGTTTGGCGAAAGGGAAACATGGGAGCGAAAGATCGCCTTGGTCGAGTTCCCTCGACGGAGCAAGCATGCTTTTCCAGTGACTGTTGTTGATCCCGACTTCTTCCAAAGCAGCCTCGAGAAGAGGTTCAATCGCTGTTTTCAACATCTGCATTGAATCGCCTCACATCATTGGGTAGCGGCACAAGGCGGCAAGCCCACCAAACCCGTGGAGGAGTTGAGAGCCTTCTTCGGTATCAACCGAAATATAGACGATTTCAGTGTTGCTTCGTACAGCCATTTCTCCAAGTTCCTCGATCAAGGAGACACTGCTAAGTTCCTTTGCGTTGTCACCTGGAGCCTCGCATGATGGGCACGCAGGCAACGCCTCCATTCGGCCCACAGTCGCAGTCCATTCATGCTGGCAGGAGCCACACCGCATGGTGATTGCATTCTTTCTCAAGCCTTCCGAAATGAGCAATTTGTCGATTGCTCCTCGTTCAAGTGCGCTTCGAACCATCATTTCACCATATGTGGCTCGTGGAGCGGATTTAATCAATTCAGAAAGGAATGAATTCATGACTTGACGCTCAGCGTCAAGTTCGATTTCACCCATTAAGGCGCCTGCGTTTTCGACCAATTCACGGACACCACTCTCGTTGGAATAGCCAACATCGAAATGGGTCTTTGCAAGTTTCTTCCCCACTTCGTGGTGGAAGTAATCGTTCTTCACAACGAAATCCTTCGTGGCTCCGGGACCGCCAATGATGATTGCTTGGATGTTTTCGAGGTTAGGAAGCCAATAATTGCAGGCGTGTTCTGTGGCACGCTTGAAGAAATTGTGGGCTGCTTCTTCGATCAGTCGTTCGAAACGTTGAGCGGATTGACCACCTTGTCGGTGTTTCCCCATGATGTTAGAAACAAGGTGTTCTTGGACATGGATGCGCTTTCCAGATGCGATTCCAAAGGCTGCCTCACTGCGATCAATGACAAACAGGCCATACGATTTCTTATCGACCAGCATGTCTTCAAGTTGCGTTAATTCAAAGACAGAGTCGCATCGATATCGGAACGACATCAGCGGTTGTGGTGGCTCCTCAACCACGACGTTGACCATTCGGTTCTTGTTGTTGCCAATGATGATTGAGCCAACGAAGATGGCAATTCCATTTTCACCCGGTTTTTTGTACCGTGAAAGGGTTGAGAGGGCGGACTCAATGGCGCCTTGGACGTTCTTTCGTGTTCCCTTCGATTTGATGTTTGCAGCCTGTCCGTGTTCGTTCTGCAGCAAAGAGCGAGCATCGGAGATGTGACGGTCAGGTGGGATAATGAGGGTCACCAGTTCGGTTCCAAACCCTTTCATTTCTCTCAAGTCTTCGAGAGCGAGTTTCAACCGAAGGCGGCGCGTGGCGAGTGTTGCATCGTCAGACATCGCTTGGCCTCCAGTTGTGGGGCGTGGTTGAGGGGTCTTCAACTCTCTCATGGGGAGGCTTACTGAACAATGGAAGGTTGGGGTATCTCACTTCGTTCATGGGATATGCTCAAAGCATGTGCGCGTAAGGAAGGAACGATGACCACTCGTCATGTTGTTGCTTTGGGAGGGAGTCTCCTTCGCCCAGAAGAAGCAGAGCAGCGAACCGAATGGTTTGGTCGACTGCGTCAACTCGCTGTTCACATGGAAGGAAATGGACGTCGTCTGGCGCTCGTTGTCGGTGGAGGTTTGCCTGCCCGTGAAGGCATCACCTTGGCGCGTTCCCTCGTCAGCGACACCGAACGTCTCGATGAAGTCGGGATTGCTGCAACCCGTCTCAACGCCACAGTGATTCAACAGATTCTCCTCGACATCGGGTGCGATGTGGCGCCGATTATTCCTGCAACAACAAGCGATGCTGCCGCCTTGATGGACGCTCACCACCTCGTGATTATGGGTGGCACAACGCCAGGACATACCACCGATGCTGTCGCCGTTGCGCTTGCTCGAGATACGGGTGCAAGCCATTGCATCATTGCCACCAATGTGAGCCATGTGTTCGACAAAGACCCCCGTCACAATGACGATGCAGTCTCTTTCTCAACAATGTCCATCGATGAGTTGGCAGGGATTACAGGCATCGGTGAACCGCTTGCTCCGGGGGCTTCTGCCGTGATTGACCCCGTCGCAGTGGGATGGGCAAAGGCATGCGACCTTCGTATGGCTGTGCTTGATGGCCGGGATTTATCCCTGCTTGAAAAAGCGCTTGATGGCCAACCGTTTGATGGAACATTGATTTTACCTTAGGTGATGAAACATGGTTGACGCAAATAAAGTGAAGAGCAATCTACAACGAATGACCAACAAAGTTGTCTCCTCCACCACGGGTAAAATCCAACCTCACAAGCACTGTCGAATCTGCTTTCGCCCGATCAAGTTGTCCGCAGAGCCACGGGTTTGCTCCGATCAAGCATGCATTGACCGAAACACACGAGATGAGAAAAATCAGCGCCAAATGAGGATCTGGATGTTTGTTTTCCTTGGCATCTTTGCCTTCAGTTTCATTGGACCTCTGTTGCTGAGGTCACTGTAGGGTCTTCGAACGCCTCGAGCATGGCTTCTGAAGCCTCGACGTTTCCTGTTCCAGTGATGCCTGCGGCCTTGATTTGGTCACCAATGGCGAACAATTCCTTGAAGGCTTCTTCGATTGATTTTGTTTGTTTGAGGTACCTCATTGCAGGCCAACCGCAATCGATGACCCCCGGCTCATGCGTGCTTTCTTCGACCCACGCAGCACAAGCTTCTCCATAGCAGAGGGCTGAAAAATTATCAAGGTCAACCCAAAATGTTTGACGGCTGCAGACAGGGCATGCTTTGCATTCGAGCGATGCGAGCACAGTGAGGCCGTGTTCTCCAATTACATCGATGTCCCAAACGACGACGCTGGCAGAAACGAGGAGCATTCTGTCACTCTTTTTTAGGAAACTCCGGAGCACACCCCATGCTGTCTCTTCCGAGCTGAAGCACCCGAGTGAAAGTCCGTTGCCACCTTCTTCAACTGCAGAGGGTACGAACACCCGTTGGAGTTGCTCCGCCATGGTGGTCGTTTGTTCATCGGGTGTTTGAAGGCTCGGTTAATCGCGCTTCCATTTGACTTCGATTACAGGTAATCCGCCTGGGTGCGGCAGTGGTGCATTTGGCTTTTCGATCCTCACATGAATCTTGGCCACACGTTGGTTGTTGGTGAGTTGTTGAATGACTTGACTCGCCATCTCTTCCATCAAGGCAATTGGCTCCTCAGAACCATGCATGACTGTGTCGATTGCGACCTGAATGTCGGCATAATTGACGGTCTTGGCCAACTCGTTGTCGACTGCATCGTTGACGAGGGTCGCCCAGACGGTGAACACAAACGGTTGTTCTTGTTCGTGTTCAAATTCGTAGTATCCGTGCTTTGCCATCACGGTGTAGCGTTCCAAACCAACTCGGACGGTCATCAAATCCCTCAGGCTTCGTCTCGCTCGTGAACCCAGATAAGGTGGTAGCCAAACTGAGTTTTGACAGGCTCTGACACGGTTGCGAGTTCATTTTTCCAAACGACTTCTTCGAATGGACGGACCATCTGACCTTTGCGGAACCAACCGAGGTCGCCTCCTTTTTGGCTCGAAGGGCAGGTGCTCTTTTTTCGAGCAATTTTCTGGAAATCCTTCAGTTTCGTGATGTTTTGACGCAACTGAACAGCTTCGGATTTCGAGGCTACAAGAATGTGGGATGCCCAAGCACTTGGCGCGACCATGCTTTGAGGGCTGGCCTTTACGCTTTCAAGCCGTCGATTGAATTGACTTCAAGCATTTGCGTTGTAAGCGAGCATGCGCACATAGGTGCCATAGATGGTGATTGAGATGCCAAGGGATTCAGCATTGAATCGATCCATGGTGTCAAGGTAGGTGTGGTATTCCCAACTTCCACTGCCGTAACACACGACGGCTCGACCGTTCTTCTCGCCAAGGTCGTAGACAAACGGTCCGTGGTCGGAGTTGTATGGCATGCCATCCTCGTCCCCACGGTCTCCTTCAAGAAGCGAGAGCCTGATGTCGTAGCGCTCAGCCATATCTGGATTTGCCTTTTCATAGAGGTTGGTGATTCGCTTCATGTGGCCGTAGTCGCCCTTGTTGTTGGTGAACAAAGAAACAGAGTCTCCCCGGCTTGAATCAGCATCAACGTGGTTCATGTCGAGGTTGACATAGAGCCGCAAGTTTTCCTTCAGGTAATTTTGGTTTGCAGCGACGTAGGCCCTGCTGCCGTAGAGGCCTTCCTCTTCTCCACCCCAAGTGCAGAATTGGATGGTTCGCTCGGGCGTTCCCGTCTCATTGACAATTTTGCTCATCTGTCGTGCCATTTCCATCACGCTGGAAGTTCCTGACGTATCGTCAACAGCGCCTTGACCGTGGTAAACAGTGTCATGGTGGCCGCCGACAATGACAACTTCTGTCGATTTCCCTTGAATGGTACCGCATGGGACATAGATGGTTTGTGTTTGATCATTGGTGACGTCAATGTTCATTTCAAGCACACCCTGTGTCCCCGTTGCGTTGAAAATGGCGGCCTCTAAGATGTCTCCAGCATCTTTGGACATGGCGATGAATGGCAAGTCAGTTGGAATTGTCCCGCCGTTAGCAGCGGTCACATCGTCGATTGCACTGCCTTTGAAAATCGGGACGCAGTCGTTCCCTTCGATCTTGCCGCAGTTGTAGTCCTTGTTGACTCGGATCAGTCCTGCAAGGTCGTTTTCTGCAGCCTTAGAAAACATCACGGTGTTTCCAATCTTGGAGCCACCGCTGCGCAAGTAACCAATCGTTCCCGAGGCCGTGGTCCACAATGAATCATCGCTGCCATTGCCCAAGTCAGTAAGGGCCACATTTTGCTGGAAGGAGTACTCTGATTGTCCCGAGAAGCCTTGAATCACGTAATCGACTCGATGTTGGAACTCAGTGATTTCCGAACCAAACGCGGTTGGTCCTTCGCACGGGGTGGTGATTGGTCCGATGTTTCCTTGAACGCAAATTCTCAAACTTGGTTCACTGTTGACTTTGTGCATCGGTACATCGAAGCTGTTGAGTTGAGTCTGCATGCCCATTGCCGAGAATTCAGAGATGATGTATTGAGCAGCGTTTGCTTCTTCCTGTGTACCGCTCATGCGACCTTCCCATTCAGGATGGCCGAACTCCACGAGGTTTTGAGCGAAGGTGAGTGCTTGGTTTTGATCAAACTCTATCAGGTTGTACTCATACTCCTCTTCGAAACCTAACCATGCTGGTTGCACGACAAGAACTGCTGAAATCATCAGCACTGCAAGGCCAATGGCAATTGCTGCACCCATGTTGATTGGTCCA
>JAQXFM010000321.1 GCA_029250305.1 Candidatus Poseidoniaceae archaeon
AGATACATCGACGCCTGCGGACTTCAATGCAGGCTTGAGGTTGTGCATGTTCGGATGAACCACCAAGAATGTTCGGAGCATGTTTCGTCCGTCAAGAACTGCTTGTTCGACAAATGGCGAGAGTTTGACGTTCTCTTCAAGCGGTGCAGGGGATACGTACTTTCCATTTTCAAGTTTGAATTGACTCTTGACCCGTCCGGTGATTGAAAGGTAACCGTCGGAAGAGAGCTTTCCAAGGTCGCCCGTTCGGAAGACACCTGGTTCGATGATGACTTCCTTCGTAGCCTTTTCATTGTTCCAGTAGCCCATCATGACGTTTGGACCGTGAACGATGATTTCACCTTCTTCAGGTCGAGCTGGATCGTCCCAAGCATCTGTGTCGATGGTGACGTTCACGCCATTGGCGACGAGACCAACACAGCGGAGTTTGGAGGTACCGGGTCCTGCCCACCCGTTTGCAGCAACAAGCGGGGAGGTCTCTGTAAGTCCGTAGCCTTCGTAGCAACTGAATCCAACCATTTGGATGAATTCAGCGACATCGGGTGAAAGCGCAGCCGCACCTGACATGCAGAAGCGGATGTTTCCACCAAATCGGGCTCGAACTTTCGACCAGATGAGTTTGTCATAGAATTTGTCGAGGACGCCCTTTGCAGGAACAGCGTCACATTCAACGCCGGCCTTAGCGATGCGCTTTTGGGCGTGCTTGCGTGCTTTTCCAGAAAGGAATCGCTTGACCGGAGACGAAGCAAACTGGCTGTTGACTCGGTCGTAGAACTTGTTCCAAACACGTGGCACAGCGAGAAGGACTGCCGGCTTGATTTCGATGCATTCATCGGCGATGCGTGTGAGATCGGAGATGAGGTTAATGTGAACGCCACAGCGGATCATCCAATGCAAATCGAAGGTGCTTCCAAAGGAGTGAGCCCAAGGGAGGAACGCTGCGTTCTTATCGCCAACATAGACCTTGAATGCAGATTGTACACACAAGATGTTGGAAAGTGTGTTCCAATTGCTGAGCATGACACCCTTTGGGTTGCCAGTGGTTCCTGATGTGTAGATGAGGGTGTTGAGGGCGAATGGGTCGTCAGCCACTTCAAATGTGTTTTCTGACGAGCGTCCAAGCGCCACGAATTCAGTCCACTCATGGACTGGGATGCCTTCTGGCGGCAGTTGATTTGCTGGGTCTTCGCCCATCAAAAGAATTCCAGCGCTTGGCCATCCGCTTGCTTCTTTCGGCATGTGTTCAACAAGTTTGTCGAGCACACCTGTGTTTGCAACTGCAAGAAGTGAAGGGGTCGAGTCGGCGAGAATGTAAGCCCATTCAGCACCATGTTGATGTGTGTACATAGCAGTGTAAGCAGCGCCGATGGCGTTTGCTCCATAGGCAAGGGATGCCCACTCCACGCTGTTGTCGAGGATGAGTGCCACTCGGTCGCCAGTTGAAACGCCAAGATCAGCAAGTCGTTGACCGACTGCTGTTGAAAGGCTTCCAAATTCGTCGTAAGTGATGTGGGTTCGTGGCATGCCCTTTTCGGGGATGTATCCAAAGCATTGGTTCGAGCCAAAACGCTCTACGCTGGTCATCATCATTTGGTAAAGAGTGCGTGGATCTTCGCCCTCAGGTTGTTTCCATTGTCGGTCGTTGGGCTGTCGTTCCCAGGCCATCTGCAGTTCTGCCATGCACAGCAAGTGTTCCATTAAGCACTTGAATGGTTCGCCGGTTTTGCATGAAGGTTAGCAACCATTTCGCTCAAGGCAGGCCACGACATTTGCACGCCAATCAGCGCTGTTGTTTTTGTTGGCCAATGGGCTGGCAGGGCTTGGGTGCCAACATGTGTCAATGGTGATGGTTCGGCCCGATGCTGTGAGTCCTGTGCCCTTTTTTGGTGCCTTAAATGCTGCACGCGCCCGCTGCTCTGCGTATTTCCCGACACCGATGATGTGCGTGATGCCCATGATGTCAACCACCGCTCTCAAGTGATCATCGCAAGCATCAAGCACAGGCTCAATGATTGATTTTGGAACTTTGTTCGGCGTAATGTTCTGGCCTCGTTCGCCGAGTAAAAGCAACGGGCAATGATTGACAACAAAAATCCGCTCAAATGCAGCAGTGGCCGAGCCATAGTGGTGCTCCATTAGGTTCCACAAACGAGTGCCTGAAACTTCCTGCCGCTCGAGGGCCATCCCTTCAATCGGTCGCTTTGGGTGTGCATTGGATGGCGTCACAAGGTCACGGGATTGGATGGCCAAGAACTGCTGTGCGACGTCAGTCGCCCCAAATGGTACGCCGGTTTGCGCCATGCCCCATGGCCCTGGGTTCATGCCAAGCAGCAAAACTCGAGCGCCGAGTCCGCCCCACTGCTCGAGGTACTGCACATGGTGTGGCCAAGCGTAATCCAATGGGTTCGTTGCATGAGCAACTTCGGAGTTTTTCTCGATTTTGTTGATGGCCTGGTCGCATTTTGATGAGAGAGATTGGGCGGCCACAATCAATGCTTCAACAGTGTCCATGCGGTGCCCATGTTGGGTGCCTTACATGATTCTATGCGAACCACTTCCTGAACTCGATGGCCGAAGGTTGCCACTGGACGCATGGCTGGATGGAGCGTATGCTCGTTGTCGAAAAGCTCGTTTCATGGTTCAGTGACGCCGGTTTTGCCTTGTCCTTTTCATCGAGGGGGAATTCATGCTCCAAAGTACGTAAAATGCCTGTGAATGGCATGAAGAGTCTTTCCTCGCCCGCATATGCTTTTCGGGTTGCATGATATGCATTAAGGATTAACTGGAAAAATGTACGGCGTACGTATCATTCCAGTCGGCAGAGGATGCATCAAACCAAGATTCTGCTTCCTCAAACGCTTCTTTCCCTTTCGATCGGCGCTTCGCACGCTGACTAATCAACTTCCATGCCGTTTTCTCGCCAATGCCAGGAATCGATTCAAGCTGTTTCTGTGTGACCGTAAGATGGTTGAAGTTTGTCTCAACCCCCGTGATCGATCGTGCTCCGTGGCCAGTGACAATGATGTCAGAAGAAGTTTCCAATGGAATGTGGTATTCGACGCCCACGAGGATTGGATATGCGCCGATTTGACGCCCGAAGGTAATGCCTGCCTTCCCTCTACATTGCTCTGCAGTGTGCGCATCTTCCATGTGTGCGGGGAGCCTTGTTCGTCCGTCATGTGTCTCCCAATGCACATCGGATAATTTACTACCCAAGGGGAATAATTCCTGTAAAAGAGGTCCATCGATGGTGTCTCGGACATTGGTTTTGAACGTGTTAAATGCCTTTTGTGGAATCTCTTGGAACCCTTCACCTTCGACTTGCCGGATGTTGATCCTGCGCAAAAGCAGCCCCTCTCTCCTGATTTCATGCAGCAAATCGAGGTTCAATTGGTAACTCGCCTCAGTTTCTCCATTGAGCCCTGCAATGAAATTGAGTCCGGGTAACAGCTTTGGCAACCCGCGCTCGCCTCGAGTTTTTCCATGTTTGTTGATGAGGCGAATAGCCGTCTTCAACTGAGCAGGGTCGCAATTTAGCCAATTTGCTACGTGGACGGATGGGTCTGCGGATTCGAGGCCAAACGACAGGACAGCACCGTCTGACAGCGTTTCAACGAGGGTCTTCGTGATCGTCTCGGATGCTTCGAGGTTTTCTGCGATGATGGATGGATTGCCGTTGTCAGTGTGAAGGATACCAAGACGTTCATCGTCACGCAACCCATGGAGGAGTCGAGCAATCGGTTCCGGGTTTGGAATTGGATATTCCAGTTCTCGTACACCATCAGCCATGTAGGTGTAGGTGTCCGTCATGCCTCCTAAGCGGACGTGTTGTACGCCTGCATCATGGGCCAATCGGACTTCTTCGATGATGTCCTCTGGCGTTCGCCAGATGGGTACGCCTTTCTTTGGTTCGATGCAGAACTTACACCCACGCTTGTAGCGGACACAGCCTTGGTAGACTTCGACTTCATAGGTCAGAGGGCCTGGTTTTGCCTCATTTCCGAGGTCTGGATGGCTGGTCACCGCTTTGCTTCCTGCACCTGCTTGGGCCCATTCAGTCCACTGCTCAGCCGATCTTCGCTGATGGGACCATGCGCCAGTCTTGAGGTAAGCATGCAAGGTTGCATCGGTGTCCTGTAAGGCAAGAAACAGGTTGGCTTGAAGCGGTGCCCATCCTTGTTGACGCCAGCCACGGATGGCCCAACCACCGAACAGGGCCGGTGTGGAAGAGGGAAGGCTTCGTATGATTTCTCGAGTTTCTTTGAGGGAGATGGGGGTTCCTCGAAGGTAACGCCCTGGTACAACAGCACCAGCGACGCATGCCAAACCCGCAATGCCGCTTAGACGTGCTCGAACAGCGTCTTCTCCTGCTTCCTTGAGGTACATGCGCCATGCGTCAATTGTCGTATATTCATACGGGACCTTGGCTTGTTCAAGCACGCCACACAGGTAGCGAATATGGAACCCAACGTACGGTGGGACTCCGAATGCTGCAGGCTCATCCTCATAGCCATCGATGACAAGCCAAGCAGGCTCATGTTGCTCGACCATATTGACCGACTCATCAGAGGTGGACTTCAATCCTTCTTGGGGCGTCGGCGTCGGCGGCCCTTCTTGCCGTCCTCTTCCTCTTCCCGCATTGCTTGAAGTTCACGCGATGTTTTTCCACCGGATTGGTCAGGTTTTCCACCTTTGCCACCCTTCTTGCCGCCTTGCGACACATCGACCTTGATTTTGCGGCCTAACAATTCTGTGCCGTTGAGTTTTTCGACAATTGCGTCGCCTTGATCTGTTTCCTTGACGAAAGCGAAAGCGAATCCCTTGGGCTTGCCTGCGTTGTCGGTTGCCATCACCAATTCATTGACGGTTGCAACACCCTCGAAGATGGCTTTGAGTTGGTCTTCAGTCGCCTTGAATGGAAGGTTGCCAACGTAGAGCTTGAGTCCTTCTGGATCCTTGCGGTTTCCTCGCTTGCTCTTCTTATCATCGCTGTCCGCATCACGAACACCGATCTTTCGACCGTTGACCTTGTGGCCATCCAACTTGGCGATTGCTGCGTCAGCTTGGGCCTTTTCGCTGTAGGTGACGAATCCAAATCCACGGTTCACGCCATTGTCATCGGTGAGAACGATGCAGTCGGTCATGTCGCCATGCTCGGCAAAGAGTGCTCTGAGTTCTTCAGTTCCAACTTCTCGTGGCAATCCACCAACAAACAATCGGCAGCCAGGAGCGTTTCGAGGTCGGCGACCTTTGCCACCGCTTTCGCCTTCGAATCGGAAGTAGGTGCGCTCCCGTCCATCTTCTCGGACGTCGGCTGCGATGAAAGTGGCTCGGCCTGCTGGTCCTTTGCCGAACATGGCTTCTGCTGCTGCACCCCAGCGCTTTCCTGCGTTGTTAAGGGCGCTTGCGCCTTGTTCAACTTCTGCCCATCCAGCACCGTAGTTGTCTGCAAGGGCACGGTAGGATTGGAATCCACATGAAGGGCATTGAACGTTCCAGTCACCATCGAGGTGTGGGAGCAAGGTGTCACCACAAGGTGGGCAGATCGCGTGGAGCACGCCACAGTCGTCTCGATCTCTGAACGAGATGCGGAGGACAGGGGAGGTTTCCTTGACTTCAGCACGGCACACGTCTCGACGTCGCACTGCGTCTGCGGTTTGATGCATGTAGCGGTCGACGATGTTGGTCACGTGGAATTGCCCGTAGAGGTGTTCTGGAAGGACACTTCCAGGCTTCCCTTCAACGCAAATGACTTGTGCTTCACCATTTTTCTCATTGAGTTTGACAACTTCACAAAGAACAGTGTCGCCGATTTCCGGGGTCACAATTGGCTTTGATGCAACGACCGTGCCGATTCCATCGTTGATTGAAAATGCGCCAACGGCGGTCGCAACAATGCGGCCGTCGACTTCGATTGTTCCTTCTCCAGCTTCGCAATCTGCGGTGCTGGATACATTCATTCCTGGGGTGACGAGGCTCGGCGTCATTTGATTCATTCCTTGTGCAAACATGGCCCGAGGTAGGTCGCATGCTGTTTCGCTTGTTTGAACGGGCGGGTTGTCCCCTTTTCAACCCCTCATACGAGGTTTCACGCCTCTTCATTTTCGTCAATGATTAATTTGGCATCGCCCGGGCGGTGAAAACGCCAACAGCGAACCGGTGTGGTCGCCTTTCCTTTGCTGTGGTGGGCGTAGGTTGGTGGCAGCCTAAACTCTGTTTCCAACATGATTTCTCCATCATAGCCGTAATCTCGTGCGATGGCATGGACGTGTTTTGCTTTGGCACTGTGAAGAATATGCACCGCATCGGCATCAAGTGAGAATGCAAACTCAAGCAATGGACGGTCAGCCCGTGCCGTCTGCACGCCCCATGGTGGGTTCATCACCACAAGATCGATTGGATGGTCGAGTTCAATCGAATCACGGCCAATCATGGCTTGAATGACGTTCGCTTGGCCTTCGACCTTTGCATGCGTACGCTCGATGTTGGCTTCTGTCACCTCGATGGCTTGCTCATCCGCTTCGACAAGGGTGACCTTCGAAGCGCCGAGGAGCATGGTGGCAAGACCGAGGACGCCGTTGCCAGCAGCCAAGTCAAGGATGTGCTTTCCATGAACCCCGTCCACCTGATCGACACCAAGCATCCAATATGCCGCCAAGTCGCCTTCTGTAGCGTATTGTTCGAGTTCCACTGATTGACATGGATGCGGTTTGAGTTTGGACAATTCAATGGCCAAGTGCTTGGGCCGCATGCCGTTCACCAGCGGGGTGGTTGCTGTTGATACTGGTTGTTTGCAGCGTATTGTTGCTGAGCTGCTTGCATCTGAAGGCGCAAGTAATGAATTTGTTCAGCCTCTTGGCGAAGTCGCATCAACAACTGTTCGCCAGGTTGTTGGTTGCCACAAAATCGGCAGAACCGAATGCCGTCTTGGTGTTGTTGTCCGCAGCTGATACAGAATCCCATGGTTGTGCCTCCGGTTCTTGGTTGGGTCGAGCCGTCTTGAATCTTGTCATTCCATCGTTGCAAGTTGAAGGAACACTGGCCACGTTTCAAACCCAACCGCAGTTGCTCGTTCGTTGATGTTTTCCCAACGAGGGTCGTCCATCATGTCGGAAGGATCAACGCCAGCGGCGAGTAAACCGTTGACCAATTCTCGGAACTCGATTTCAATGTCACTCATCGGTTCGCCTGCCTCTTCGACAACCTCTGGCACTGGAACATTTTGCGTCTCGATGGTTGCAGGTTGGACTTCGGGTGCAGATGTTGGGGCAGGGGCTGGTTCGGATTGTTGAACTGCACCGGGCGGTAAAGGAACGAAGACATGCTCTGGAGGAGCAACAGGTTCGCTTGGAACAGGTTCTGCCTCAACAGGACTTTCGTGCGTTGGGGCGGGGGATTCAGGTTCGGTTTCAGATGCTGCAACAATGCCGGTAATCAAATCGGTTGAGAAAGCGTCCATCATTGCATCCATGCTTTCACCTTCAACTTCTTCGGCAACAACAGGAAGTTCTTCGGGCGTTGCTTCGCTGACGGTTACTTTCTTTTCCAATCGGCCGACGCCGAGGACTTCTGCCTGTTGACGTGCTAACTCAGCGGCTTGCCTTCGAGGGAGGCTGACAAAGCATTTGCCAGGGATGTCGTGAGGGGGGAAAGGGAGGTAGTACTTTTCCAACGCAGCAATCGATGGGTGGCGAAAGCAAATGATTCGCTGGTTTTCAAAGCCTCGTTGCGATGGATGATCGATTGAATACGGAAGCGGCATGACTTCGATTGAGCCTCGTAGCCACCCTTCACTTGTCACAAGATGTTGCATCCATGGTCCGAGGTCAGGACTCGCAATATCGACGAATTGGAAGGATGCACTCCGAGGGTCGAAGCCTTGGTCTTCGATCAACTGAGCACCGGCTCTTGGTCGGTGAAACGATGTGACAACGGGTTGGCCGTGTTCAATCATGTCGCCGTGCAACTCCATCAACTTGCGTTCCTTACGAGGGCACATGAGCAGAAGCGTCATTCGTGCGGCATGTGGGTCCCATATCTCGCCCCATAGAGCATCGGCCTCATTCTTGAGTTGACCAATGGTCATATCGGGAATCATTGCCGTAATACCCATGTCCGCACCGATTCCTTCGTGGCGCTGTACGCCTTTATGCCTACTGCTGTTTCGGGAGCCTTTGTTCAGTGTAGGCTTGCTCAGCAAGCAACATGGTTCCACCTGCCGCTCCACGGACGGTGTTGTGGGAATACGCTGAGAATTCAACAGTGGTTGGATTGATCATAACAACAGAGCCAACCACCACGGCCATTCCGGCTTTCAGGTCTTCACTGGGGTCAGGTTGATTCGAAAAGAGGATGCCATCTGACCATAAGTGGGCATCCACATCGATTTTTTCGACGAGGTGCATGCTTTGTTTTGGTGCGCTTGGACAGGTCTGCAGAGATGGTGGAAGTGACCATTTCTGGAGGCATGCAAGCACTTCTTCTTGTGTGGCCTCATGCTCGAGTCGAACGGTTGCAAAGATTTGATGCCCATCGACTCGAGTCACTCGCTTACAGTTCACATCCACCTCGAATGAGGCAGCGTTGACGTGATTTTTGGAATCGCCGAGGGCAGGGTGAATTCGCTGAACCGCTTGTTGACTGGCACCCGCACGTTGTTCTTCAACTGCCTCGCCGAGAACATGGAGCAGTTCTGCGGCCGTTTTTTCTGCCTCGCCTTCAATATCGGAAGGATGCTCACCAGCGAGGGCCGTTTGACTCAACACGAGTTCGTACCCAGCACCCGAAAGCGCTTGTTCGCTGTTCATGGTTACATGCGTGATTCCAAACTGCTGAGAGAGTGCTGCCGCCGGTACTGCCAGGGGGATCAAGGTACAATTGGTCGCGCATGCCAAGGTGTAACCGGCTGCATCAAATTGGTCGAGATGAGTGGGATTGACGTCTGGTATGACAAGTGGCACACCATCGCACCGTCGGAACGCACTGGCGTTTGAAAATACAGCAATGCCTGATGAGGCGAGCAGGAGTTCTAAGGGGTCGGCGATGGAAGCTGGAAGGCATGAAAAGGCAACGGTGATGTTGACTTCCTTGAGACGTTCCACGAGGTGTACATCATCGGCACTGAGTACGGTAAGGTTCGGGAGGTTTGGGCGTGCTTCTTGGAGGTTCCAATCAATTGACTCCAGCGCCTTTCCAGCCGTTCGTTCACTTCCCACAACGGCCGCAAGACGAAACCATGGGTGGTTTGCAAGCCTTTGCTGCATCCTTTGTCCAACCAATCCCGATGCCCCGAGGACGACGGCGTTGTGATGCTGCATGGATACGCCTCAGTGCGGTGTGCTTTGAGTCTTGTCGGTCAGTCAATGTTGAGGTTTCCTTGGCCGAGTGAGGATTGCGGCGGTGCTCGAAAGATTCGCCGAACCATCAATTTGCGCAAGATATTCCACCCATCCTTGACTGAACCAAGTTTTGCTTCTCCGAGCCGTCGTGAGTATCGAATCGGTACATGCGCCATCTCGAGTTGCTCAAGTGTACACGCAGTGTACATTTCGGCTTCGATTTCGAACCGCATCGAATTTAATTTCAAGAGGCTGATCGATCTTCGAGAGAAGGCCCAGTACCCTGAGCATAGGTCGTGCATTGGTACGCCATAAAGGGCGACTGCGCACCATGTGAGAAGATGATTTCCAAAATAGTTGGTTCTCGTCATTGCATCTGGGTCCATTGCCCCTTTGAGTCGGTCTCCAATCACCACGTCTGCGGTTTGCAACCCTTTGAGGAAGGTTGGAATCTCTTCAGGGTGGTAGGTTCCATCTGCATCCAGCATTACAAGTGAATCATATCCCCCCTCAAGAAAGAGAGAGAATCCATGGCGCATTGCAGCACCTTTTCCCTTTCCATGTTGGCGAACAGTGGAACAACCAAGGGATGCAGCGACTTCGATCGTCCCGTCATCACTCCCACCGTCAATCACGAGTGCTTCAACCTGCCATCCTAGGTCGCTCAGTTGATCCGTCGGAATACGCGGAACAACTTCGGCAATCCCCTCCACCTCATCCAAGGTTGGAAGCAACACCATGACGCGCTTCATGGTGGTTGCTGGCGCCACGTTGTTTTCATCACTTCGCCTAAAATCCCGCTTAAGGCTTGAATTCGAGCCAATGGAGGCGAATACCGGTGGAATCCAGAAGTGCATCACTCCGTCCAGAGATGCCGAGGGGGTTGAGCCATCGCTTCGCAGGTTTTTCTTCTCCATCCCATGAAATGTCGAGCGTGAATTCAGTTGATTCCAAGCCAGTCGAAGCAAAGCATTCTGAATGCCAACCTGCTGAAAGTTCTCGTTGCGTTGAGGACATGTTTTCATCGCCATCGAGCATGAACGATACGCCCTCAAGATCACCAACAGCTTCGAACACAACGCATGCCGTCCCGTTGGGGTTGATTTCGTTTGGCGATTTCATAACCACCGATGCCAAATTCGATTGTTCAACAAAAGGTCGTGTCTCTCCGAGGCCAAATGGATCTCTAAATCGATGGTCTCGCCACGGGTCCACTCGAACCTCACACGCCTCTGTGCAAGTTTCGAGCGATGTTGCAGCATAGCCATGCTGGGAACTTTGACCACTGGCATCAAATGACCAAAGGGCGCTTCCGTCATGTTCGGCAATAACCGACCAGTGTGCAGAAGAACCAAGGTACCAGCCTACGGTTCCGATTGGAGAAGAGATCGCATGCGTTATGTTCAAGGCTTGAAGGATGTCAATCTGGTTACCGAAAACAGCAGATGTTGCTTTGGATTGAATTGAATCTTCCAGCTGGACCAAGCCAAGTGTTGGGATGCTGGTGAATTGAACATGGGTTGGAGCATCCAATAGATAGCCCCAGTGTGCGTTTTCAGAGTAAATGATGCTTCCTTTCGGTAACCGTTCTACATCGTCCATCAATTTTACATCGCCTTGAGCAATTGGCCTCAGTTCATCGTGCTCGCTGATTTGAAGCAGCAAGCCGTTTCCAACAAGGACACCTGAGATTAAAGCGACCATTAGGCCTGTTGCGACGTATTTGTGGACATGTGGGTCCCAACCAACGCCAACGAACCCCCGCTTTTCCTCAACCGAGGTTAAGTTCGTGCTGTCGCTCCATACGAGGGCGAACAACACTGCTAAAGGAACGTGGAAGGCATGCAAGCCCATTGAGTACAGCACATAAGACAGTAAAGAGAGGATTGGAATCTGCTCGAGGCCTTCGATGAGGTGGATGCCGCTCAACAGCCACAACCCTGCAAACCACGAGCCAAGGAGCATTCCTTCGACTGATTTCCGTAGCCGCCATGCAGCATAGATTCCACCAACCAAAAGCAAGAGATTGTACGTCATCAAAGGCCGTCCCCCCTGCCATCCGTATTCTGCGAATACAGACGCTTCGAGCATGCGTGGGGCTAAGACCAGCAGAGCGATTGCAGCGGCTGATGTCAGAAGGAAGGCACTTGTCATCAATAATTTCTGAATGCTGGCACCATGCTTCTCATCAAGTCGAAGGCCAATCAAGAGATGAGCGCCCATGAGCATGCCGAGGTAAATGGCGCCGGTGGGATGAATCAACGCCACGCAAACAAATGCGAGCATGAAGCCGCGTGTGTGATGCTTGCCGCGGGTCGAGGATGGCCTCAAGAGCACCAACAAGCCAACCACCAAACCGAGTTGGCTCGCCACAGTCGGGTAGCCGGAATCAAACACCTTTGCAAAGAGTCCAGCGCCGAGCCCCATCGCCATCATGGCCTGTGCGCCTGCACCTTGTCGGTCCATGGCCCCACCAATGCCAAGCAAGAGTGCGAAGAGGCTGTAATGGCCGAGGTGAAACACTGCTTGCCCTGACGGCAGGCCGAGGCTGCCTTGGAGCCATGCTGCCATTGCCGGAAATGCCGGAGGATAGGTCCAAAAACCGTCATTCGTGCCGGGTAAATTCATTGTACCAGTGGCATGAATTTGGCCTGATAACATCGAAAAGCCGATCCAGTCGACGCCAAAAGGAAGGGATTGGAAAAAAGGGAGGCTCAAACAACTCAGCGCAATCACGCCTGCAAGAGCAAACTGCCATGGTTTCCGGTGGTCTTGGAACCAACGTTGAGTACTGGCTTCTTCACTCAGGGTCGTTTCTTCTGTGGTGCTGATTTCACCGTGCATGGCCGCTTCAAGGGCCTGCCAAGGTGTGAGTTCTTTTTTGTCGGTATTTTTTTGTTGAATGTGGGCAAGTGCAAACGCATTGAGCAACAGCACACACGCCGACATCAATCCCCATGTCCAGAGGTTTGAGTACAACAATCCACCAGCCACACCGTACATCAGAAGGAGTCCTAAGGCAGGGGTAAGCAACGCCTTTCTCATTCGGTCAGCGCTTCCGTCGAGGATCCTGCACAGGGCATAACCGGGTATGCAACTCGCCGTGAGCAAGAGCATCACAGTCAAGAGCATGCACGAGCATCATGGTTGAGGTTTTCATTGTTCGGCCAACAATCAAATGAAAGCATCCAATCCACAACCCATGGCCGGTCAACCAACTGCCTTTGCTCAGGTTGTTCACCTCCCTGAGTCGTACTGGGTGTTCAATTTTACACGGGGTCCAGCTGAATGGAATTGCCCCTACACTTACCAGATTGGCCGTTATGATGAGGTCCGCCCGGGCATGTACACGGCACCATTGTTTGGTGGCGAGCGTGACCTCCATGTCGGCATTGACATCGGAGCTCCTGCGGGGACTGAGGTGCATTCATTTGCGGATGGCGTCATCCATTCCTTTGGCATCAACGACGAGGCAGGTTCGTATGGCCCAACAATTGTCGTCGAGCACCAACTTTCGTGGCCTCCGACGTCAAACAATCAGCATGCAGTGCGACCTGTTTGGGCTTTGTATGGGCACCTTTCCACAGAAAGCCTCGATGCTTTAGAAGTTGGCCAGCCGGTGCAAAAGGGTGCCCTTCTTGCAACGATGGGCACCAAGGATGAGAACGGTGGATGGGAGCCCCATGTCCACTTCCAATTGTCGCTTGTTGAACCAAAGAATCCTGATCTTCCAGGAGTCGTTCATCGTGATGATCGTGAACAAGCGCTCCGAGATTATCCTGATCCTCGACTTGTTCTCGGTCGTTTGTACTGATCACTCGACGGAATTCAAGTGCTCTTTGAGCGCAGAAATCGGTCCAATCGATGCGGGGTCCTTTCCGTGCAAGAATGAGAGCGCTAACGAAATCCAATCGGTCAAAATGCACAAGTGAAGCATCGATTCGAGCAGTGTCGCCCCCTCGCCCTCAATTTTCCATGCATAATCAGTTGCTGCGTGAGCAATCATCCAATCCATTCGTCGTTGAACTCTGCTATGCATGCCCTTCCATGTTAACAGAAGCAGCACATGATCGATGCCAGATGCGTCGCGATCGTCTCCAACACCGCCCCAAGCCACGCTTTCATTGTGGTTCATCTCAGGCACGATACCCACTCTTGCAAATCTTGCAGAATTTTCGTTGAGTTGATTTTTGAATCGGTTCAGCACGGGGGTAAGTTCGGTCGGGCCCAAGATTGCAATGGGGCGTTCGACCATGCACATCGCCAGTTGAGCAATGTCGCCTTCTGGGTCTTTCAGCAGGTCAAATCCATTCATGGCTTGTTGCAATCGCTCCAGCATTGCCTCGTCAGCGCCGTCCTGCGACATTGGAAGCACCCGAAGCTGACGCAACAGGCCCAATTGACGGCTGAAGATGTGTCCAAACGCACTCCGAGGTGGCTGGCCTCCAATTGATGGGACCAAGTGACAGTTCGTGTACAATTCAGGAAGTCCAGCAAGAATCCCGCCAGTCGAAATTGCTACGACGGTCGCACCTGCCTTGAGCGCCGTTTCTGTGGCTTCAAGCGTTTCTTCGGTGTTACCACTGTGCGATGTGGCGACAATCAACCATGTTGGATTCCACCATGCAGGCAAGGTGTAATCTCGTTGGACTTGAACTGGGATCGTGCCTTGAAAGGAAGCGAGCGCAGAAAGGAATTCACCGCCAGCGGCAGACCCACCCATGCCAAGACAGAGGATGCCTGCCCATTTTTTGTTGGCGAGTTCGGTGATCCAGTCAAAGCGTTCCAAGGATACGTGGTTCAACCCCTTGAGGAAATCTTGAACAAAGGCGCGGGTGTAGCCAATCATGCCTTCATTGTCCAAAGCGTGAGCCAGTTCTACGAGGCTTGGGGCTTT
>JAQXFM010000342.1 GCA_029250305.1 Candidatus Poseidoniaceae archaeon
GCCCCCTTTTCGGGCATGATTGTTTCTCTGTCCCACCCGAGATGGCCTTGCAAGGCTTGCAATCGATGGATGTCTTTGACGGCGGTGATGAAGGCTTTGTAGGCGCTCATGATTTCCCATCGGGGCATGGCACATGAACGCTCGTATGCGCAGACCACAGGTCGCGAGGTGGAGATGCACGGACATGTCGGCCACACCTTCAAGATACGAGGCCCCTTCCGATTGACATGGCCAAAACGTTCGGTAAGGACGATGACAATTTGGCCGCCCAAGAAGACCATGAAATCGAGCTGGCTGTGGCTGAACTCGAAGGCATCGATCTTGAATCAGAGGGACAGCCTGAGGCCGAACCGCTCATGGCCGTTGTCCCCGATAATGAAATCTCATTTGACAAACTGACCTCGGAAGAAATCAATGAACAGTTGAAGCGAAGTGCGAAGATGGTGATCGAAACATGCATGGACATCCGCCGCGGCGAAAACGTTCTCATTGTATGTGACCCGACAACTGGCGATATTGGTCAGGCGTTGCATGAGGCTGCAAACGAACGCTCCGACCGGGTGCTGCTCATCGTCATGCCAAAAGCAAGGCATCATGGCGAAGAACCGCCAAGCCCGGTCGCGAATCTAATGCGCCAGCAACAGGTCGTCATTGCCCCAACTCGCTACTCATTGACGCACACTCGGGCAGTCCGTCAAGCGCAAAAAGATGGAGCACGGGTGGCTACGATGCCCGGCATGACCAATGAAATGTTTTGTCGAGGAGGAATGTCAGCGGATTTCACCGAGGTGAAGAAACGAATTGGTGCACTCCAGCCTCATCTTCGTCGCAGGCGGATCCTCAACGTCAAATCAGAACAAGGAACTGATGTCACATTTGAGGTGAACTGGCGTGAATGGAAGCTCGATGACAATGGAATCTGCAATCGGCCAAGGATGCTGACAAACCTTCCAGCAGGAAAAGCGTTCATCATGCCGCGGGAAGGAACCATGAACGGAACGGTCGTCATTGACGGTTCGTGGGAATCCAATTTGGTTGATGAACCCGTCACGCTCACCATCGAAGCCGGCATGGTTGTCGATGTGACTGGTGGAACAATTGCTGCCTCAATTCGCCAAGAGTTTGGAGAAGCAGCCGGCCGATTGCGAGTGAAAGACCGCGAGAACGTATGGACGGTGGCCGAGTTTGGCTTCGGAATGAATCCGCACGCTCGTTTGTTTGGGAATGTTCTCGAAGATGAAAAGCGATTGGGCACCTGCTATTTTGCTGTTGGAGATAACTCTGCACTCGGTGGGTCTTCGTCTGTTGGCATTCATATTCCAGGGGTTCTCAAAGAAGCAAGCCTCTGGTTTGACGACACCCATGTTCTCGACAAGGGGCAGTTTTTGCTCCAGTTGTGATCACTGGACTGCGTTTTGGGTTCCACAAATTGGGCAGAACCGCCAGTATGGGTCGAGCCCGATGCCACAACCACGGCACATCACACCAGACCGAATGGTTGGTTGAACTGACGGCATTGTTGGGTGGGCTTGGTTCCACTGGTGCGTGGGTTGTTGTTGATTCCAACCTTGTTGCTGTTGTTGCTGATTCCAACCCTGTTGTTGCGGTTGTTGTTGATTCCAACCTTGTTGAGGTTGCTGTGGTTGTTGAGGCTGTTGCTGCTGAGGTTGTTGAGGCTGTTGCTGTTGTTGAACAGGTTGATTCAACGGCTTTCGTACCGGAGCCACAGGACGAGGGAGCGCTGCTGCTTTGCCAGCTGCAGGTGAAGACATGAACTCAGAGAGGGAGACGCTGCCGTCTCCATCAGTGTCAGCCTCTGCGTGCAACGCTGTTGCTTCCTCAAGGGTTGTGCCAGTCGCAACAGCTAACTCTTCAACCGATAATTGCTCGCTGCCATCAGTATCTGCTGCGATGAAGTGCTCTGCTGCGCTGGTGAACAATTCCTCTTCGGTAACTGGCATTTCCAACGGAGAAACTGCTGGCTCCGGGGCTACGGGTTCGAGAGCAGGTTCTGGAATGGCCTCTTGGACAGGTTCTGGTGCGACTGGAACCATTGGTTCTGGGAGTTCTTCTTGGACTGGCTCTGGAGCATGGGTTGGGACTGAGACTTCAGCTGATTCCTCTTTAAGACCGATATCAAAAGCACCAGCGAAAGCGTCTTGTGTTGCTTTAGCGACTTGCTTTTCATTCGTTGTGTCCACGGTTGGTTCCACAACTGGTTCATTGATCATTGGTGGCAGTTCCACCTTTGCAGACAGCGATTCCGGAGCGGCCGCGATTGGCAAAGGCACTGGTTCTGAGGCTGTTGGAAGCGGGATGCTTGGTTCATTCGCCGCAGGTTTTGGCACTGGCACAGATGCGGGTGCCGAAGGCGTTGGAGCCATTGGGACACTTGCCGAGGCTGCAACACCGCTTGCCAATGTAGGGACTGGAAGTGCGTGGCCCGCAACATCGAGGGCAGCCTCCAGTTCTTCTGCCACCGTCAGCAAGGATGCTTTGTTTGCCTCTGGTTGGGCCAAAAACGATTCAACGGTCGTGAGGTAGCGAGTGACTTCCCCTTTGCCCCCCGTCGCATACGCAACGGCTAACAGTTTCAGAAGTTTCATTGGATCTGCAAGGGTTGTGAGCTTGGCCAACTCCTCCTCACTGAGCGACGGTGTGTTGCCTGAACTGCCGCCTGCAGAATCGGGGGTTCCCAAGTAATGCGAAAGAGGATCAGGCATGGTCATGATGCCCAAATGGCCAGCAACGAGGTAGTAAATTTCTCCACCCTCGCACTGGATTCGCTCGCTTGCTGCATTGAAATCAAACTCTCCCGGGAGAAGGACAATGTCGGAGAGAACTTCGAAGAACTTCTCCATGGCTTCGAGGCGATCCATTGCCATTAACGTGTGAACCATGTCCGAAGATTCAGTGATGCCGAAATAGGCGGCAGCATCGTCAACTTCGATGCCATCGGGCATTGATTCTCCAGGCAATTCATCGACCATGATTCAACCCCCTACGCCTTGCCCACCTGTGTGTGGTTCTTGAGGATGATGCCACCCTTCGTTTGGTGAATCGACATTGTTTCATCGACTCCTTCCGAGGTCATAGATGGCACGTGATTGAGGTGCTGACCAACCCGTTTCCTGCAACTGCATGAGGATGCTTCGCTCCTGTTCATCATCGTCAATAGCAGATCGTACCCAGTCGGCTGCAGATTCACGGTCGTCCGCTTGCCAATCCTCAAAGATACTTAGATCGATGTTGATTCTTGCTTTACGAACCTTCGCCGAACCATCTTCTGTCGCTTCCTCGACGGCGACTTTCGAGGCCACCTTGGCTGCGGACACCTTGCTCGGGCCGGCACGGTTCCGTGGTGGGCCAGAAGGGGCTTTGGATTGAGGTGGTCCTGATGTTGGCCCTCGGCCTGGTGGACCACCGCTCGGTTTACCGGGCCCTCTTCCGGCAGGCCCTCGTCCCTTTGGCCCGCCTGTAGGGGCGGGCTTTGGTCGAGGTTTGGTTTGCTGCGGCGAAGCGCGGGTTGATGGGAAAGAAGAGGAAAACGAACCATAATCGCTCTCATCATCATCCCAGTCCTCATCGTCATCATCATCGTAATCGAATTCGTCGCTTCGAACCAAGCGGCGGATGACAAGAAGAAGCACGACAACGCCAATCAATGCGCCAACACCTGCCAAAGCAGCGTTGGTGGGAGAAAGGCCGAACAATTCAGACGAGGTTTCATCGTCACCCGCAGATGCAATTGGGCAACCGTCGCCATAGCCGCCATTTTGACCGGCGGGCTGATCAGGGCAATTGTCGTCGTAATCGAAGACGCCATCGTTGTCAGCGTCGCTCTGGGTTGGGTCGCAACCGTTGGAATCGACATAGGTTTTGTAGGCGGGTTTGGTATCTGGACAAAGGTCAGCGTCCGTACCTGATGCATTGTCACCGTAGCCATCACGGTCTCGATCTTCCCACTGCGTCGGGTTGCCTGCCAAACCTGTTGGTTCGAACAAGTCACGGTAACCGTCACCATCATCGATACAGCCTAAGAAATCAATGAATGAAGTCCCGTTTTCAATCGGGCAGTCATCTGCATTTTGTCCATCGATGTTGTCACCATAGCCATCACCATCTTGGTCAAACCACTGTGTAGCATCGGTCGGGAATGCATCCCCAGTTTGGTTTTCACGAAGACCGGAAGTTGCGTTTACTGAGTAGGTGTATGTGCCTTTGTAGCCATCGCCATCGAGGTCCTGCTCCAATGCTGTTTCATCGGTGCAGCCGGTGACGTCAACAGGGAAGCCTGCTGGTGTGCTTGGGCAAGCATCGTCTGCGTCGCTCACCCCATCGTCATCGCTGTCCAATTGTGCGGTTGAACATCCATTTGCGTCGACTTCAGTTTCGACAGTGAGTGGACACAAATCAACTGGGTCGAACACACCATCACCATCAGAATCTGTTTCACGCTGGACTTCACTGCATCCAATCGCATCGACGACGTCTTGGTATTCGGTTTGTGGACATTGGTCCATGTCATTCATCACACCGTCTTGGTCTTCATCGAGTTGATTGTCAGCGCATCCTGCTTGATTGACGGTGAGACCGGCGTCGGTGTTCGGGCATGTGTCTTGTTCATTTGAGACAAAATCACCATCGTCGTCGGTGTCATCGATAAATCGACATCCTATACCGGTTTCACCACCGTTTGGCACTGTGCCTTCGAGCACACCAGCAATAGTGGTGCATTCATCTGCTTGGTAGCCATCGGGGTTGTCTCCAAATCCATCACCGTCGAAGTCAAGCCACTGAGTCGGTTCGAGAGGGAACGCATCCGAGGAATCCTCCCATCCGTCGCCATCGGCGTCAGGGCATCCAAAGACAGGGTTGGTGGAGTTGCCCCAAACACCAGGGCATCCATCGAGTTCCAATCCAGCACCATTGTTGGTCAAATCTTCATCTGAGAGATCATAGAACGAGGTCCAGCGGTCAGGGTATCCATCGCTGTCATTATCTTCTGCTGCTGCAATGTTGTCGGGGAACAAATCGGGGTTAGTCGCACCTTGAGAGTTGTTGTCCCCATAGCCATCTCCATCTGAATCGGCCCACTGTGTTGGATCGAGTGGCCACATATCGGCGCCCATGGATTCGTTCCATTCAAAGAAGCCTCCGATGTCCGAGGGGTCGGATGACCCGTCGAGGTCAGTATCTAAGCAGCCATTGCGGTCTCGCCACGAAGCACCCCAGTCCCATGGGCAAGCATCTCCTGTCACGGTATCTGAGTCGTTATCACCCCAGCCATCACCATCATAATCGGCGTACTGAGAGGGATTGAATGGGAACAAGTCGCCAGTTGGATTGTTTGGATCAAGCGGTGTTGCGCAGCAGTCTGGCCCTGAATTGTCGCCGTAACCATCACCATCAGAATCCTTGGATTGCTTCCAGTTTAGAATGAACACATCGCCGTCGTAAAACGAGACGTCGTTGTCGGACCAGCCGTCCTGATCAAAGTCAATGCAGCCTAGACGGCCAAGCCATGAAGTTCCAGGATCATCCTGGCAACCATCATCCGTGTCCGCATAGCCATCTGCATCAAAATCAACGCAGCCATAGGTGTAGAAGGAAGACGTGGCAGGGACTGTCGAGCAATCATCGGCCATTGGACCGTCGGGATTATCGCCGTAATTGTCGGCATCGCTGTCTGCCCATTGATTGCCCAAATTGGGCAAATCATCAATGAGGTCAAACACAAGATCCCGGTCTGTGTCTTGATAGATTCGCACAACGCTCACATCATCGAGTGTGTCATCCCAGACGCTGAGATGGATGGTCCCGTTGTTGTCTACTTGTGCGCTGGTTTGACTTCCAGCCGCTTTGTAGCCAAATGCGAGGGTCGACCAGGAGGTGCTGTTGATGGAGGCAGCGTCTTTGGCAATTGCGTTCCATGTCAGGGCGTTGTCAGAGCCTGTGCTGGTCATGAGAAGGTAATGCTCATCCATCACGACAAGGTCCCAAGCGCCTTCCAAGTTCGATTCAGGTTGAGTCCCAAACGCCTCCCATTCGCTGCTGTTGGTGCGGGTGTAAATCGAAGGTGTCGGCGTGTTGCTGCGCAGGGCGAGCGTCGGCTCACTTCCCCCAACGAGGTCGAGGTTGTACTGCGCCATTGAGCCCGCAGGTTGAGGAACAACTGCGCTTGTCCAGTTGGTGTCGTTCGCACTGCGTTCATGAATTGAAAGGACACCCGTGCTCGTGAGGGTGGCTGCTATGATCGAACCGTTATCGGTCACTGCGAGGCGGAGATCGGAGGAGAGATCAGTCAAACCAGTGATGTTGTGCAGTTCAGTCGAAGTTGAATTGATGATCCAAAGAGCGAGGTTTGCGTCCACTCCGTCATCGTTGATGACCAAAACTCCAAGAGAACCATCATGAAGATAGGCGGCTGATTGTTGCTCTGAAACGACTGCCATGAAAGCTCCAGAAGCAAGTGTGGAGGCGTATTCGATTGCCCAAGTGGACCCACCAGAAGGTTGTCGGGCGAGTTCCAACGAATCGTTTCCAGCATTGCGGTAAATCAACACCGTCTCGTTGTTGGATGATTCAAGTCCTTGAGCCATGACGGACACTGGGCCCTCAAGGGAGAGTTGGGATTGCACGAGGGAAGTGGTCCATCCAATTTCGGACTCAATCGAGGTAAACAGTTGGTCAGTTCCAATCGAGGCGAAGGCAAGGCGCTGTTGACCCGAAGTATCGAGGGTCATGCCCAAATGCTCACCAAATTGCCCTGTTGTAACGATTGATTGCTCAACCGCAGTGTAACCCACGATTGTTCGATGCGTAAGACCGGTTTCGGCATCAGCTTGGTAGATGACAGGGCGTCCAGATGCCGTTGAGGAGAATGCGTATTCTCGGGATTCGTCACTGCTCTCGACCACGATGGTCTCGCTCCACACGCCTGCAGGTGTGGCATCGTTCACGTGCTCGATGAAGTGGGATGCGTTGTTAGAGAAAGTGACGAACATGCTTGTTTCGCCACGGGCAGAGGTGCTGAGTTCTAACTGAGTGAGGCTGGACGAGTAGGTGAAGGCGGAAGATTCCCAGTCCCTTTCTGAATGAATTTGATAATTGAGGGTGTGAGGTTCGGAGCCCTTGTCCCGCCGGCTTAGAACAAGTTCACTGAGTCCATCACCATCCAAATCTCCTTGGGTGGCTGCCAAAAGACCAATGTTTTCACCGGTTTGGCCGGTCGCCAAAAGTTCCCAATCAGATCGCAATCCAATTGATGATCCGAGTATCAACTCCACTTGCCCGCTGTTTCCAGGGTTTGCTTGCATCATGAGCACATCGTCATATCCGTCTTCGTTGACGTCACCTGCAGGCTCAAAGGAGCGCCCGAGTACGGCGTTCGCCACGCCTGAGGAAAGAGTGTAATCGGGTTCTGCTGAGGAAGCAATTCCCTCGGAAGTTCCGTAGTAGGCCCAAATCTTACCGCTTCGGTATCCTGAACCATTGAATGGTTCACCGAACATGAAGTCATCAAAGCCATCTCCATTGACGTCACCGAGGTAATTTAACGACCAGCCAAGGAG
>JAQXFM010000343.1 GCA_029250305.1 Candidatus Poseidoniaceae archaeon
GCTGATTGCGCCGATCCTACGCTTAACGAGTGCGTTGGATTTGCAAGCGGACTCAAGACACAAGCCATCCGACTTGACATCCAAGATGCGGGTAAATCGACCACTGAGAACCTGATGCAGTTTGGGACGCTGTCTGGCGATTTCACTGCTGTTTCAAGAGGCTATGATGGAACCACCTTGATTCACATGGCGCCCTTTGCAACAGTTCGCCAACAACCGATTGTGTCCGAAGCTTTCGCACAAATCGTGGCAGAAGACGCCATCGAGTGGGATCCGATCATTGCAGGGCGAGCACTTTCGGTGGTTTGGGAGAACGATCAACGGGAAGGATTCATCATCACCAATTTTGGAAACATTGTGTCTTTTTCACCAGAACCAGCTGTTGAGATTGACAACAGCATCATGACCGTAGCCGTACTTGCCGCAGTTGTGATTGCGGTGCCTGGGACCATATTGGGCCTTGTCTACATGAACAGTTCAACCCTGCAACGTCTCTACAAAAACTGGCGCGGCATTTCGAAATCTTGACTCGGCTTCACGGCGTGTCTAGATGGTTAGGTTCTTGAAGCGCCTCTGTCCACGGGAATTTGAGGGGTCCCATGGAACCATACGAAGGCGTCGATTTTTACGACATTGAAAGTCTCTTGACTGAAGAAGAAATCATGATCCGCGACATGGTGCGCGATTGGGTGGACGAAGAAGTTCTCCCCAAGATTGAACACGCATGCGCTGAGGGTGTCTTCCCCGATGAGTGGCGCGTTGCGCTCGGTGAAATGGGCGTGCTTGGTGCACCTCTCAAGGGCTATGGATGCCCTGGACTCTCATATGTTGCCTACGGCCTGATTTGCCAAGAACTCGAGCGTGGCGACTCTGGACTGCGCTCTTTCGCTTCCGTCCAAGGATCGCTTGCCATGTACCCGATCTGGGACTTTGGTACTGAGGAACAGAAGAACCACTACTTGCCAAAGATGACCTCTGGCGAGTGGGTTGGCTGCTTCGGATTGACCGAACCAGATTACGGATCAAACCCCGGTGACATGATTACCAAAGCCGAGGATATGGGCGACCATTACTTGCTAAACGGAGCAAAGATGTGGATTACCAACGGAACCATTGCGGATGTGGCTGTTGTTTGGGCAAAGCTCGACGGCGTCATCCGTGGATTCATTGTCGAAAAGGGCGATGAAGGTTTTAGCGCTCCTGAAATGAAAGGCAAGCACTCCCTCAAAGCATCAGTGACAAGCGAACTCGTGTTCCAAGACTGCAAGATTCCAAAAGACCGAATGCTTCCTGGTGTCAAGGGATTGCGCGGACCTTTCTCCTGCTTGAACAACGCTCGCTTCGGAATTTCGTGGGGCGCACTCGGTGCAGCAATGTCCTGCTTCCACAGCGCAAAGACCTACGCACTCTCTCGAATTCAATTCGACCATCCAATCGCTTCGTACCAATTGGTGCAGAACAAACTTGCGTGGATGCTCAGAGAGATCACTAAGGGGCAACTTCTGGCCTACCACCTCGGACGAAAGAAGGATGATGGCACATGGTTCAACGAACAAATCTCTCTTGCCAAGATGAACAACGTCGATATTGCGCTCGAGATTGCTCGTGTTGCTCGTGACATCCATGGAGCGAACGGTGTTCTTGACGAATACCCAGTCATGCGACACATGGCAAACCTCGAATCAGTCAAGACCTACGAAGGGACTCACGACATTCACAACTTGATTATCGGTCGGTACATTACTGGAATCCAAGCCTTCACACGAACTGTGTGATCGCTGAAGCAACGTAATGAAACAGCGTTGGGAATGGAAGGACATCCGTCCTTGGTTGATGCATTGGCGAGACCGCTGCCTACCCGTGGTCACACGTTTCGACAACACCCTGCTAGCGCAGGGAGTCATTGTAAGCGGAGTGTCTCGCTTGTAGCAGTCAGACTGCTGGGAGCAAACCGATGCGGGCTAGACCGCCCCACACCGGGTCAAGGAAGGCAGGAAGCAAGCGATGGCGCATGTACACGGCTGCAGCAAGGCTGATTTTTTGCACCTTGTTGAGTTTGACTCGCTTGGTAAAGACATCGCCTTGCTCCTTCTCGATTTGACGAAGGATCTTGTCATAGAATGCAATCATTGCAGCGGGGGAGTAGCGTGTCCGGCGAGGGAGGAGGGGCAAGAGTTGACGAGCTTCCTTGAGGTAGGTTCGGGCCCTTCGTGCATAATCCCTGCAGTATGGCTCCCATTGCTTGTTGAGCACCACTTGCTCACCAAGTTCAGGTTCTGTGATTCCGTTTGCTTCAAGTTCATCCAGTGGAAGGTACACACGGTCCCGTTGAATGTCTTCACCTACGTCGCGCAGTACGTTTGTTAACTGCATGAAGATCCCCCACGATTCGGCAAATTTCTTTGCCCGTGGGTCTTCGTAACCGTAGATTTCTATGCACATCAACCCAACGACAGATGCCACTCTATAGCAATAAACGTAGAGTTCGTCAAAACTTCGATAGCGGTTGTTGTAAAGGTCATCTTCCATTCCCGAGATGAGGTCGTCAAAGACTTCCCTACCGATTGAATATCGCTCTACAGTTTCCTTGAGGGCAAGGAACACTGGGTCAGTGGAGTACACGTCTGAATAGCATGTGGAGAGTTTCTTTCTGAAGAAGAACAGTTGTGTGATTTTGTTGAGGTAGGCTTCCTCGTCGAGGATGGTCCCTTGATCTTGGAGGCTCTCAAGTTGTTCTCTGTAGGCAACCGCTTCGGGGTCCATTTCGCCTTGGCTTCCAGGGAATCGGTCTGCCCAGTCTCCATCAGCGATATCGTCTGCTCGACGGCAGAAAGCGTAGACAGCACACATTGCATGACGTTGCTCGTCTGGTAAATACTTGAATGAGTGATAGAAGTTACCTGCTTCCCTCATGGTGAGTTCTTCGCAGTACCGGAATGCCAACTTCATCAATTCTTGAGGTGGTTGGTCGGACCAAATTGGAGCGTCAAGATGTTCGAATGGATCCACCAATTCGTTCTTTTCCCCGACGATTCCAATGAATGTGGCACCTTCTCGTAGCGCCTCCATGGCTGTGACGCTGACTGCTTTGACAGCATCTCTGGCCAACATCACACCTGCCCTAACACGGTCGAGGGCAGTCACTGTCTCTTGTTGCTCGCCTTCTTCTCGGGTTGCGGCGTTCCCTTTCAGAGGGAACAGCAAATCCAGAGGTTTTCGGCGCTCGAGCATGGTGAACGAATCTTGCTCGACACTTCCCCTTTTTGAGACCTGCGGAAGTTTGCACCATTGTTTCCTTACGAAGCGGTCTGCAAATTTATGGCTGGAGGGGGTTTTTAGGTGGTCGTAAAATGAATGTAAGTGCCATCTTGCTTAGGTCATATCATCTTATTTTAATGTCGCATGGGTGCCGAAGCATACCGAGTGGGTCTCTTGACAACAGTCGGATTTCGCTTCTTCGATGAAATCACGGGGGGCTGTCTTTGTTTTTTTCAAGAAGCCGTTTGACGCCGCCGGGAATCAAAAGAGCTCTCGGAAGACGACGGGCGTATGCCTTGATTTCGTCACGGGTCACTTTGATTCGCTCTTCTGAGTTGAGGATGTTACCGGTGCGTAGCAATGTGACGGTCCGCTGGCCAATGAGCACTGGGAGCATGCAGGAGGCTTTGAGCCTGAATTGCCCCTCGGGGAGCATGCGGATGTATTCAACCGCTGCCTCGAAGTGTCCGTTAGCTATGTCGAGGTATTCGTCGTAAAGCGGACGGAATCGATCGATGTTGGTGTGGTCAAGCAAGTCGTCGGGTTTGAGTCCATGACGAGCTAATGCATCCCTTGGAATGTAGCAGCGTCCGAAACGCAGGTCTTCGGGGATGTCCCTCAAGATGTTGACCATTTGGAGCGCCTTTCCAAAACGAATGCCTTTCTCGAAAAATATGACTTCTTTTTCGGGCGTTAGGGACATAAGATGGGCTAGGGACATTTTTGTCCAAAACACGCCGACACATCCTGCAACACGGTAGGTGTAATCATCCAATTGCTCATCATTCGTCAGTGCAGAGATAGCGCCGCCCTCATTTGCTGGTCCAAACCGTTCGAGGTCGAGCACTTGCCCCGCTACGATCACTTCGAGGCATTCGAGGATTCGCTGCTGATCGTCTTGGCCGTAAACCTCGAGCCCATCAACAACATCCTGCACGTTTTGGAGCAGTTTCGCTTCGTTTTCATTGGTTTGGATCGCAGCAATCAGCGAAAAATCAGGGAGGGTTTCTGAACGCCCTTGAGCAACATCGTTGTACGAGGTGAGCAGGTCGAGAAGCACCTTTGTCTCACCGTGCTTGGAATCTGCAATTGTATCGGCCACTCGGGCGAGGAGATAGAGGAGTCCAATTTGCCCACGAATCTTCTTTGGCAAGTACTTCAAAGTAGGGTAAAACGAGCGGGAAGTTGCTTCGAGGAGCGCATCAATTTTTGCGTTGATTAACACACTCATCCATTGCCCTCCTACCCTTCCGAATCGCTTTCCGTTCTTGACCCTGTGGGAGGGTGCATCATGATTGAAATCTTTGTTGGGCTGAAGGCGTCCTCCCTCAATGGTGCTGTGTTTGTGGGTGTTCCTCAAGCAAGACTTTAATTCAAGTCAACCCAACCCAACGCCGAGGGGGTAGACC
>JAQXFM010000047.1 GCA_029250305.1 Candidatus Poseidoniaceae archaeon
TGTCGTTTCGGGTGAAGTCGATTCAACTCACGCTTGGCTTTCTGTCCAAGATGGGAGCATGGTCGCAGACCTTAACTACCCATCCGTGACGCTTGATACTTCGATCAACCAAGGTAACTCGCAAGCAAACAACGGTGCAAACGCCTATGCCTCTGTCGGCCGCAGCCCTCAGAGCAGCACCTTGCGCTCCTCTACCCTCCTTTCGATTGACTTCAGTTCCCTTCCAATGCCGGGGACGTATGAGATCACCAATGCAAGCCTCGATGTTTCGGTGACCAACGGAAACGGAGAAGTCTATGTCACCGTGTCAGAGATGATCTCTTCGTGGGACGAAGCTTCTTCATGGGCTCACCCAGGAAACAACACAACCTCTTGGATTGGAACGGGTGCATACCACTCTGCAGATTCACAGATTCCAGAAACTGATGGATTTTGGATCAACGGTACCAGCGAATATTCCATCAACGTGACAGCCATGCTCCAACACGCCATCCTTCGTGGTCAACAGAGCCTCAACGTCATCATCCAGGCGGAAGAAGTCGATGGGACCGTGGACGGTGTCTACTACATTGCTAGTAGCGAAAACACGGTGCTCAGCGACCGTCCAGCGTTGTCGTTTACCTACGAGACCATCACGCCTTGGGGTCCATCGACCCCCACCTCGCTCACACCTGCTGACGGCTCAACCTTGTGGAACCTGACCGCGCCTCGACCAAGCGGTGCAGATCAACTCAATGTCACATGGACACCGGCGCAATCTAACGAAACACAATGGGTAACATGTGCCTCCTTTGAGGCTCGAATGATCGATGCGACCTGCTATGACTCAGGTTCGGTAGACACGACAAGCGGCTTCAACACGACTTGGGATGTACAAAATTCGACCCTCACTGCCGAGAACCTCGAAAAGGGTGACATCTGGCATTACTGGCGAATGCGCGCCGACCAATCGGACCGAATTGGAGACTGGTCTGCAGTTCAGAAGTTTAGAATTCCTGATGACCAAGGCTATGATGACGGCGATGGCAACCAATCCATCAGTCTCTACCGTGGTTCAATCTTTCAAGACACCGGATTAATGCCGGCTGTCCCGGATGCAGAAATTTCGTCAACAGTCTCCACAAACATGGGCTCGTCACAAACACTGAATCTTGGCACCTCGAGTTCTGGCTCGGGACAAAGCAGTATTTTGATGGAATTCGACCTCAGCACCATGCCATGGCCAGCAGCTATGACGCCGACTTCGATGCTGCTGAACTTGTACCGATACAACGTCGTGGGAACCTCAGCGACAACGGTGTCTGCCTACGCTTGCTCTCCATTCTCTCAATCTGCAGTGACATGGAACAACACGCCATCATGTTCGACCACCGAAATCACACGTTCGACGCTCACCCTCAATCCATCGAGCGGATGGCTTGAATGGGATCTTACGAGTTTAGCACAGAGCAATATTGCGAATAACAACATGACCATGACCGTCATGCTCGAAGTCGTTGGTACGCCTTACACGAACCATCAGTTCTACTCCTCTGAGTACGGTAACGAAACCCTACGACCTCGTTTGGTGGTCGAGTACATCGATAACGTCGATGGCATCACGCCACCATCTCAGCCAACGCTTACCTATCCATCAGATGGTGAAGTGTTGTACAACACCAGCGGTGCAGTGCTCCAACCGGACGGAACACCAATTCTTTCTTGGGCGCAATCAACTGGTGCAACCGGATACATTGTGACCATCGCCAACCAATCTGGTGTCTACAAGTACCGCTCATGGGAATCAACGAATGCCTTCATCGGAACGACCTTCAGGTTCCCCGGTACGCTGGATACTGGCG
>JAQXFM010000070.1 GCA_029250305.1 Candidatus Poseidoniaceae archaeon
CAACAATCGCTGGCCAACTTCCAAGCAGTCCCTCCTTCTCGTGGCATTGTACACCAAGTCAACTTGGAATACCTAGCAAGCGTCGCTCGCCAAGAAGATGGCGTTTGGCTCGCCGACACACTTGTTGGAACAGATTCCCACACCACCATGATCAACGGTCTAGGTGTTCTTGGATGGGGCGTCGGTGGCATTGAAGCAGAAGCTGTCATGCTCGGACAACCCATCTACATGCTTGCACCTGATGTTGTTGGTGTCCGATTGGTCGGCAAGCTCAACCCGAGCGTGACCGCTACCGACATGACCCTGCGAATTGTGGAGATGCTCCGTGAACACGGTGTCGTCGGCAAATTTGTCGAATTCTTTGGCGCTGGTATGGTTGCTCTTACCTTGGCAGATCGGGCAACAATTGCCAACATGGCCCCTGAATATGGCGCAACCTGCGGCTTCTTCCCCGTCGATGAACGCACCCTCGATTACATGCGACTCAGTGGGCGTGAAGCCGATGCGATTGCTGGCGTCGAAGCCTATGCACGAGCGCAAGGATTGTGGTATGAGACCAGCGATGCTGAGAAGGCATACACGGCGACCCTCGAACTTGATTTGTCCACCGTGCAGCCAGCCCTTGCTGGTCCAAAGCGACCACAAGACCGTGTTGACCTGGCTCACATGAAGTCTCATTTCATCGAATCCCTCACCCATGAACTTGGTCACCACGGCCACGGATTGGCACCTGCCGATCTTTCGAAGGGAGCGATTGTTGAACGAGACGGCAAAACCTACGACCTCAATCACGGCGATGTTGTGATTGCTGCAATCACGAGCTGTACCAACACCTCAAATCCCGGCGTCATGCTCGCAGCAGGTCTTTTGGCACGCAACGCTCGCAAGCATGGCTTGGAAGTCAAACCGTGGGTCAAAACCTCCCTTGCTCCAGGCTCTCGTGTGGTGACTGAATACTACGAAGCATCTGGTCTCCAAGAGGATCTCAACGCCCTCGGCTTCAACGTGGTTGGGTACGGTTGCACCACATGCATCGGAAACTCAGGCCCACTTCCAGAACAAATTGAAGCGGCGATTGATGAAGCTGGATTGATTGTTGGTTCTGTCATCTCAGGAAACAGAAACTTCGAAGGCCGAGTGCATGGAAAAGTCAAGGCATCGTACCTCGCAAGTCCACCGCTGGTCGTGGCATACGCCCTCGCAGGTTCCCTCGAAGTCGATCTTTCAACTCAACCAGTTGGCTACGCTCCGGATGGAACGCCAGTGATGCTGAGTGACTTATGGCCGACAGATGAAGAACTCGCAGAGGCTCTTTCTGTCATCACGCCAGAGATGTTCCGTCAGCGTTACGCTGACGCCATGAATGAGCCCCGTTGGGACAGCATTCCATCTGAGCCAAGTCCGCTTTATCCATGGGAAGCAGAATCGACATACATTCGTCTGCCGACTTTCTTTTCCGGCCTTTCCGCTGCACCGCAACCCATCAGCAGCATCAATGAGGCGAAGGTTTTGCTCAAGTTAGGCGACTCAATCACCACTGACCACATCTCGCCAGCAGGCGCATTCCCTGCCGACGGCCCTGCTGGTTCTTGGTTGGTCGAACGAGGCATTCAACAATCTGACTTCAATTCCTTCGGTAGCCGCCGTGGTAATCACGAAGTGATGATGCGTGGTACCTTCGCCAACGTTCGAATTCGCAATCAAATGGCGCCAGGCACTGAGGGCGGCTTTGCACGTGATTTCCAGACCGGTGAAGTGGTTTCCGTTTACGATGCAGCACAGAGTTACGATGGGCCCAAAGTGGTCCTTGCAGGCAGCCAATACGGCACAGGATCTTCGAGAGACTGGGCGGCTAAAGGGACCTATCTCTTGGGCGTAGGCGCCGTCATCGCAACTTCGTTCGAGCGAATTCATCGCTCGAACCTTGTCGGCATGGGCGTGCTCCCAATGACCTTCATGGAAGGCGAATCTCATGAAAGCCTCGGCCTCGATGGAAGTGAATCATTCACCATTCCAATCGGCGAGGATGTTCAACCGTTGCAAACTCTTGAGGTGACAGCAACCCGGATTGATGGGACCACGCTGACCTTCTCTGCGCAAGTTCGCTTGGACACACCGGTGGAAGTCGAATACTATCGAAACGGTGGAATCCTCCACACAGTTCTTCGACAACTTGCATCATCCGAGTGAGAATTTCTAATGAAATCCCTCGCAACGGTTCATGGGTCAAATTCAAGAGGTCGTTAACCGAGGGATGGATAATGGCGAAACTACGAGGCAATGTTCGCTATCGATTCCGTTCGGACGAACATGATGTCAACGTTCTGCTTGAAGGCGATGCGTCATGGATCGAAGAACGCGTGAAAGAACTCGGCCTCCAAGGCGTCGGTTGGTCGATGCCAATCGGTTCCGAAGTCCAAGCCACGAACACTTCTGGCGTTACGCCCACCAAGGCAACACCAAAGGACGAACTTGATGATTCTCCAATCGGCGACAAGCCACTCGACATGGGCCCGACACCGGACCCAAGCCGGATTCCAGTCGTCCGTAGGCCCATCGGACAACTTGATCTCGGGGCTGAACTCGCCGCAATAGGCCTCCAAGTCCCAGAACGTCCCGATCCAATTGAATTGATGGAAGCCCTCGACGACATGGAAGAACCTCGCCCTGTCCAAGGCGCCATGAGCGTTGATCCAATGGCTGAAGCGTGGTTGCGGGAGCTTCTCCATCTTGTTGTGCGTGAATATGGCATCACTGCACTGCAAACAGAGGTGATCGAGGAAGTGGCCAGCAAGAAGCTGGGCAACCGAGATGGTACTGCCTTGGAAGTTTGGTTAGAATCCCTTTTCGGTGCTGGAAAACTTGTCAAAGTACACGGCGGAGATGCAACCGGATGGGGCCCTTCGCCAGCATGGTTGAAGGGTAAATTCTGAACCTTAATCCGGCCATAATTAGCACAAAAGAGTGCAAAATTTGAGCCGATTTTTTACCTTGATAACGAAATTTATATTTTCGTCCTAAATGGGGTACTGCGGACAAAATAGCGGAAGACAATAATGAACTTTAGAGCAAAGCAATTAAAGTGCAACGGGCGTTGGCCTAAGCAGTGATGTTGATGTTCTCCAAAAACAACCACAATAACAGCCGCGCCCTCAGCATGTTCCTCGTCATGCTGATGGTCTTGTCGACCACCGCAGCTCTTGCTACAACCGCAAGTGCTTCGATTGCACGATCCTACACAACCAACCGTGACCCGTTGGATGTCGCTATTGGCGACTTCAACTGTGACGGTTTCAACGACATGGCAGTCGCCACTGAAGGAACCCACACCATCACCGTTCTGTGGAACGATGGAAACGGGGATTTCAGCGAACGACAAGATATCTGGGTTTCCGCAAACCAAAGCCGAAACGCAGATTGGGACGAATTCTCTAATGTTCAGTTCATTGAAGTTGGAGAATTCACTGGAGACGGAGCGGACGACATCGTCATCTTCCAGCGCAACAATCCATTCAGGACCGATGATGCGGGTAATCCAGCTGGACAACCGGGGAACGTCACCATCATCGAAAACGGCGGATGCAGCGAGAAATCATGGAGCATTGGCGAACGATTCACTCACTTCTGGGCTTGGGACCTCGCCGTTGGCGATGCAGACCAAGACGGAAACGACGATGTCTACGTCCTTGACCTCCTCAGCGATCTTTCCACCCAGCGTGTCGTGACCTACCGTGGACCGATTAACTCCGGCACACAAGGCGCAATCACGACCCTCGGCCCTTCCAACCAAAACTCGTACAGAAGCCTTGAAGTCGGCGACCATGGAGAAACTGAAACCGGTGGCCTCAGCGGCACATGCACGGATGACGACATCTACCTCCTTCGTTCAGAAGGCCTCGATTATGCTACAAATCAAGTCACCAACCCTGGAAAGAGTGACAACGTTTCGATCATTGAATTCTCTTGCTTGACAAACACCTATCCTGCAACCTACAACTTCAACATCGTTACCCCTCAAACAGGAACGAGCATCGTCAACATGAACGTTGATTTCGCCAACGATTTCGACATCGGCGATGTTGATGGCAACGGGGAAATTGACGCCATGGTGCTTAACGATGGAAACGTGGAAAACGTCAGTTTTGTCACCTCCTCGGCAGTCGGCACATGGTCGACGCCTGCCCTTGCTTACTTCGGACCGTACATCTCCTACTCCGTTACAGTGACGGACCTCAACAACGACGGTGAGCCTGACTTCGTCAATCCTACGATTGCTTACCAACAAAACAGCAGTGACTCCGCAGGTGGTACTACTTCCAACTTTTTCCTCAACTTCCCAACCACTGTTCAGGTGACCTTGTCTGACGGAAGCGGCGGTCACTTGACCCCGCTCTCTTACGAGGCAGGTCGACGACCAAGCATGGTTACAGTCGGTCAACTCGCAGGCGCTTCTAACTCAGCTCTCGACATCGTCGTGGGTCACACCAGTTACAGCTTCGGCAGTTGGGTGGACAACTTTGGCTGGGAAGGTCAATATGACACCCTTACAGTTGTAGAAATGGACAGCAAGGACCTTTCAGTTTCTTCGCTTGAAATCAGTCCTACTGACAACTTCTTCGGCATCGTTGGGGAAGGAACCCGTGACATCAACGTGACCGTTACAAACACTGGAATGGACATTCTCAACGGCCAATCTGCAACCCTTGACTTGGAACTGAAGATTGTCGATGAAGCAGCCTCAACCAACAGCACGGTCTACCAAATGGACTGGGACAGTCCAGAAGACAAAACCGGATGCGGCTCAGGTTGCGCATGGGCGTACGAAGAGTACATCGATCAAGCAACCAAGTGGCACGAGGAAACCAACCATTCCCAAGGGGCTACTGATGGAAACAACGATGCAAACGTCTCTGCCAACTACCTCAACCCTACCGACTTCATGTGGGCTGGACACTACAAGACAAATTCATCCGGTGACCTGTGGTCAGGTTACGATAGCAACTGGGATGATGCAATGGTCCTCGAAGATGTTGATCTTACTGGCTCTGACCGGGCGTTCATGAGCGTCGAATTGTTCCGGCACCTCGGGCATGGTGTTCTTGGAAGCGCTGACGCAACAGGGAACTTCATCGCAGGCGATGTTTGGGATGATATCGCCCTCATTGAAATCGGAAGCGAAGAATCTGGATGGGATGTCATCTCCTGTCCACAAGAAGCCTACATCAACGGGGCTTGTGCCTCAGGTACCTCGATGTGGGGTGGTTTCGACCTCGACCGTCAATACAAGCAAGCCCTCGGCGGTGTTGCTGAAGGCGTCTACTACTACGGCGTCTACTCCTTTGGAACCAACTACGGTTGGAGCAACTTCACCGAAGAAGGCGTCGGCGCATTCGACCTCAGCCCGTGGGCTGGCGAGACTGTTGACGTCCGATTCCGATTCCGCACAGGATTCGAAGGCTCAATCTCGAATGATAACGAAAGCCGATGGTCCGGACGAGACGGATACGCCGTTGACAACCTCACCATCTGGAAGCAGAACACTGCGTTCCTTGCGAACCCACAAATTCAGCAATCCACGATTAATCTCAACAACCTTGGCCCAGGACAAGAATACACGACCTCGATCAGCGCAGACTTGCTCAACGATACAACATACCGAATCTCTGCAAGCCTTTCTGGAAACTCTTGGGACGAGCAACCACAAAACGATGAACTCGTCGGCTATATCACGCCATTCAACCTCTACGACCCAACCATTGAAGGCATCGATTACTTCAACCCAGGCGGTCTTTACGCTGAAGGTCTGTTCGACATCGATGTCACTACAAACAACTTTGGAAACACCGAAATGGACTTTGATGTGAAGGCAACCGTCTTCTCAGCCACTCCTTCCGATGTGTACTGTGGTACACCGAACGCTCTGTGTGAAGAAGACTTTGAAGGTGGAGCGAACGGTTACCGATACACCGAAAGTGCCAACCCAAAGGGTGTTATTTACGATGAAACCACTTGCCAAGACACGATCTTCAACAACAATGCGTACTGGTTCGGCCACCCCTGTGATACCGGTGCAAACGGCTACGGCGATGCATGGGCAAACGAAACCCTCACCATCCCTGACATCGACTTGACCTCGATGAGCGGCGATTTCGTCTCCTTGAATTTCGAGTATTACGCAGACACATTCTACGGCATTGACTCTGATGGAACATCCATCGTTGACGTTAATGACTACGCTGCAATGACCCTCGACATCCTTCGTGACGGTGCAACCTACTCTGGTGTGCTTGTTGGGCAATGGAACGATTACAACGAAGACGGCACGTGTCAAATCGATGAAAACGGCGACAACATCGTCAACGCATCGGAACCAATCGACAATGCTGAAATCTCCTACATTGGAGATGATTCGTCAACAGACGGAACGGGTGGAAACTACAACGTGTTCTTCAACACAAACGATCTTGTTGCAACAACCTCGATTGACTTGACCCACCTGTACGTCCTCAACACCTCAGATGCAAGTTCCATCAACTGGGGCTATGAGTGCATGTCGCTCTCCGGTTCCGTTGTTGACATCAACTTTGAATTCCAGTCGGACGACGACGGGCGCAATGGTGTCAACGATGGTTTCAAGGGCGTTGCATTCAACAACATCTCCCTTCAAGAATACACCTTCATCGAAGATAACTCATACACCATCTCTCGAACCAATGTCGATGCAGAAGACTCTTCCACTGACACGATTGCCAGCCATGAGTTCTTTGCGGGCGTCTACATGATTGAAGCAGAAACCATCTATGACAACCAGACACAAGGCGTGGCTTGGTACAATGTGCAAGAGCTTTCAACCTCAAACAACATCGAACGTGTCATCTTCAATGTTGAATCTGTCGATATTACATTGGGTAAGCCGAACGTGCTCGGCTGTTTGAGCGATCAAGTCCTTGAGTGTGTGATGCCAATCGACAGTTCATACACCCACGATTGGGCTTTCCAAGCGACCAACGGTGTGCTTGCTGGTGATTATGTCTTCAACATGAACATCTTTGACGAAACCACCCAAACAATGGCTCACACAACCACTGCTGGTCCATCTCAAACCCTCGACTCGCACCAGCGAATCGAAGTGACCTTCACCCCATGGAACGGTTGGATGGACGGCCACGATTACAACATCAGTTTTGATGCAGAATTGTCAAACGGCAATCCATCTGGAAACGTTCGTTACTTCCACGCAACCTTTGCTGACAATGTTGACGTCGCCATTCTTTCCGACACCTCGGTTCGAACCACTGCTATCAAGGAAGACCTGAACATTCTGGGCATGTCTTACACGCAATACACCATCAACGACTGGGACACCTACCTCGACGCAGGATGGTTCACCCATTACGACAAGATTGTGTTGCCATGGCAAGACGATATCGCTGCAAAGGACATCGAGAACGGTGGACGTGGCTACTACCAGAAGTTGGGTTCCACAGCCCACCGAACCACGCTTGAGGGCTTCATGTCTGCTGGCGGAACAATTCAGGCTCACCTTGGACCTCAAGGAAGCCAAATTTACGGTGTTGACCAAGGTCTCAACGGACGTTTGCCATTCGGCCTCGACGTCCAAAGCCGAAACACTCCGGAATCCCGAATTGACTTCTCGAGCACCGACTTCGCTGATCCATACCATCCATTGATGGACAACGTGGACATCAACGCTTTCCAAGGGTTTGATGCAGATTCCACCGTTGCACAAGCGGTCTTGAACACAAAGTCTGTGAGCGCCAACAACGTACCTGTTACCTGCAACGGCTACATGGAAGATGGTGGCTACTTCCAGCGACTCATTCGAGACGCTGACGACATCCAAGACACTGTGCTTGGTGTGTGCAGCTACTACTCTGGCGGAATGATTGTTTCAACCATGGATGTTTCAACTCACTCAGAGCGAGCAGACAGCGCAACCTTGCCTCTGCTTGGAAACATGCTCTCCTACCAAGTTACACCGTACCCTGAAGGATTCGGAACGCTCGGCAATGGATTGGATTTGAAGATTAACGACCAAGTGCCAGGCATCAACCCAAGCACAGGTGGATACGAACTGCGTTACATGAAGAGCGATGCAGATTTGACCTTCTCTTACAGCACAACCACAACCGAGACGCTTCACACCGATTGGATTGTTTCCGGACCAACCTCTTGGGACGGATCAACCATGGCGACTGGAATGACCGGACACAACACAGAAGCAATGCCAGTCATGAACTTCTGCAAGATCGACCTTTCCTCGGCTACAGGTTGCGCCCAAGGCGAACAATGGACCATCACCCTCATGCTTCACGACGATGCAGGCCACTCCCGTGTCATCGAAGTCACCGTTGAGACCAACGATGTCTACGCTGATGAATACCGACCAACCGCTGAAGCCATGATTGACATGCGAGACGAGTACACCGATTTGGTCGAGTATGTTGGTACCAAGACAGTTTCCAACACAGAATGGGCAGTGAACCGAATCATCCTTGATGAAGACGGTGAAGTCACCATCCACTTTGATGCAAGCAATTCCTCTGACTTGGATGCGCTTGAAGGCAGCGGCATCGAGACCTACGAATGGAAGGTCCTCTTTGACGCTCCATACGGCGACGACTCATTCAGCCTTGACGGCCACACCTTTGAGCAAAATGCAGCAAGCGATGGGGCATGGGCTTACACCTTCCGAAACGTCACGGTCGACCCAAGCGGAACAACAGAAAACCAAATCCGAATTGAGTTAATCGTTTACGATAAGGCAGGTAAGTTCTCAGAGAAGTACCGAATGTACTTCGTTGTTGTACCAGACGGCTTCGGCGACGAAGAACCAGTGGTTCAACTCGATGCATCACTCAACGCTTCCCGTGTTGATACTGACAGTGTGACCATCACAGGTACAGTTCTTTCCGGTGCTGAAAATGGCGATGTCTACATTGAGGCAGCGTTCGTGGAATCGGATTTCGAAGCCAGTGCAGTGGACAAGTACAATCTTGGCCTCGCAGGCGCATGGGATCGATCTGACAAGACGGGCGACACCGAAACCTTCGACCTCACCCTTTCGCTTGATGGAAAGTACACCAACAAATCTCAAAGCCAGCGAATCTTCATCAAGATTTACGAAGGCGATGATGAACGTTGGGTCACCATCAAGTGGATCGAAATCCAACTTCCAGCATGTCAGGGAACCGAAGCAAGTGCAGAAGCAATTGCAGAAGGTGGCGAGTTCATTCTCAACGCTGACGGTGAATGTGAATGGAGCGGTGCTTGGACTCTTGAAAATGGAGAATGGGTTGCACCTGCTCAAACTGGTGAATCTGACGGAGCAAGTTCCGGCCTCGACATGACCACCATTGCTCTTGCAGCAGCAGGTCTTCTGTTGATTGTCATCCTCAGTTTGGTGTTCCTCCGAAAGGGCGGCGCTGGCGGCGATGACACCATCAAGGACTTCGCAGCAAGTTCTGCTGGCTACGGATCTGCTCAACTTGATGCCACTGAACAATACGTTCAGCAACTTATTGCTCAAGGATACCCTGAGGAAACGGCTCGGACCTACGCTCAACAATATGCAGCTCAAGCAGCGGGTGCAGCAGCACCGGCAGCGGCAGCAGCCCCTGCGGCAGACAATGCGGTGTACCAACAGTACTACCAGCAGTTCGTGGCACAAGGCTATGATGAAGCGACAGCGGCACAATATGCGCAACAATACGCAGCCCAATACGCTCAGTCACAGCAATGATACAGAGCACGCCTCAATGGCGATAGGGTGAGCGTAAGCTACGCCAACCCTTCGTATGAAGGCGGACCAATCACTGTCGGCGGTCGAGAACATAGCGTTCGTACTTGTGAATGCCTTTGCCTTGAACCCAAATCCGTTTGATCTCAAAGCGAATGAGCATGGAACACAATCGCAACACGGTGTTCACTGTCAGACCAATGGCCGTTGACGCTCCTGGCCAGCCGATTGAAGTGAAGCCTTGGCTCTGCAAAACAGCAGCCATGGCTGGGTTTTTTGTGCAGCACAACACCAATGGTGCATTGATTTCCGCCAAGGCCTCAAGGATGAGTTTCTTGCCAACGCCTTTGCCACGATGTTTGTCATCAACAAGCACCGTTGAAATTTCAACATGTGAACCAACCTTGCGTCGTTCAGCAAAAGCGATTAATTCCCCATCTTGGTATATTTTGGAGCATTCACCACCAAGTGCCTTTTCCTCGCGACGATCGCTCATCGGTGGTCGAACTTCCAATTCAGAAGCAAGCATGGACTTGAGCCAAGCACAATCGTCCATGATGTGAACAATCGGATGGAACCTAAAGGGATTCTGCCGGCGTGAAGGAGCGACGAATCCTTC
>JAQXFM010000051.1 GCA_029250305.1 Candidatus Poseidoniaceae archaeon
AAGGCGTGATGGCTAAATACGGGGTGGCGGTGGCTGAACTATCCACGCTCGTATAGTGTAGTGGCCCATCATGAAGGACTCTCATTCCTTCGACCCGGGTTCAAATCCCGGTACGAGCACCTTGTGTACGTAACTTGCTTTTAATGCAGGACTTGTGAATCAAAGTACGAGGTGCCTTTTCAATAAGTGTAGATCGATTATTTTACTGTACAAATAAATATAATCTGTGAAGACTCTCATCTTTTCCGACAGTTCTTAATATTGTTCATGAAAGCCTTAATTTCAGTCGAAGCATTAAGTAAGGGGACGTAGATTGAAGCGAATTATGGCTAAACAAGATTGTCGCATAGAGTTCAAAACGAAAACACCAGAAGAGAAGAAATTATACGAATCAAAAACGAAAGAACTGGGATATCGAAATCTTTCAGACATGATTCGTACTGCCATAAATCAACTCATCGATGGTTCCGACGAGTCTTCTCCTGAAGTCCTTCGATTACAACAAAAAATGATAGACAGAGATGCACGTATTGAGGAACTTGAGTCTACGCTCACAAAAAGTAAGAACGCTTATCAATACATACAGGGAGAGAACGAGGAACTGCGTATCGAAAACTACGGTTCGGTCAACGGGCTGAACGCCGTACTGATGGGTCGCCAAATTGATAGCTTCATCAAGCAACAAAACGGTGTCACCCGCCAAGACATCCTCTCTGCCATTGAACGACCAATGGAAATCCAAGGCTTGGGTGAATTTCTCAAAGATTACATCTCCCAACTGTTCGAGGAAAGTTGTATTGTGAGCATGAGTGATGGTGGAAAGGAGGTCCTCAGATGGATAGAGCAGACGAAGAATTGAAGATCAACATGAATCTCCTGGAACAGTGGATTGACGACATTACCAACTATCAACAACTTTCAGTGAAGACTCGTGGTACATATATCACAGACGTGAGAAACGCTGCACGCATCTTTGCAAAGAACGGGATAGCCTTCACCGCCATTCGCAAAGAACATCTCAAGATATTCTTATCAACTATTAAGAAAGAAACAAAGAGACCGGAAGGATTGAGCCATGGGCGATTGAAAGGAATCTTCTCTGCCCTCAATTCAATGATGGAGTTTCTTCTGTATGAGGAAAAGACGCTTCATAATCCTGTACCACCTTTCCGAAAGCGATACATGAAGACTTACAAGAACAATACCCGCACTTCAAATCGAAGACAGGTTCCGAGTACTGAAGAACTTGGATTGATGATAGCAGGAATTCGAGATCATCAAAAGAAATCACTCCATATGATTCTCGCTAAAACAGGAATGCGGAGGGGTGAGGCACATCTCTTAGATCTCAAATCGATAAACCTCATCGAAGGTTCAGTGATGATTGCTCGAACAGGTAAGCGAACACCTACGAAATTACCCATAGACAAGGAATGCTGCGATGTTCTTCATGCTTACTTGTCACGACTTCACATGTTTACGAGAAATCCAGAAGTGCAAGCCCTCTTCACAAATCGTAATGGTAACCGAGCTTCAGAGAACACTCTCTACAAGTGGGTATTGGATGATTCCATCAAAGCAGGACTGCATGAAGAAGGTTCAGACCGATTGGACATGCATAAGAAATTCACACCGCACCATTACCGGCACTGGCTCACTACGACTCTCCGTGCGAACGGATGCCCAGAGCGAGTAATCCGTTACATTCGAGGAGATTCTGATCACAATATTGCAGACCGTTATGACCACCTTACTTGGACTGAAATACACCAAGAGTATTCATCACACATCCGAGCACTGCAAGATTTGTAGTTGGACTCTTGTGCGTCAAACCCCTTGACTCTCATCACTCCTCATCAATCCCTTTACTCAACCGCCCTCGCTTAAGCCACATTATCACCCTATTGAGGACACTTGGGCGAATCTTCTGATGAACCAACTTCTTGAGACCAATGTCAAGGTCTGAAAGGCGATTTTCAGTTGATTGTATTCCACCGCCATTCGCAATGCGAATCACCATAGCGATATATGGGGTGAACCCAAATGTCTGTTCATCCATTCGAAGATAGACTTCGCCCTCATCGGAGAGAAGCATTCTTTGGTCGGTACTGATGTATCCCCATGCCTTGAAATTTTCATATGAATCTAATTTCATGCCCATTCGGTACGAAAATTCTGGAGGCTTGAACGTTTTCTCGTTTTCATCATATGTTGGAATAATTTGCTCAATCTTATCATCATAATCTTCAGGTCTTTCTTCAGAATGCATTATGTTTCGAAGGAGATCCTCGGGCCAAGGTTCATTTTCATGCTCTTCACTGATTGAAATTCCCCCATAAGAATTCGATTGCGCCCTTAATAAAATCTACATTTGCCCCTTTCGCATTATTGTGTGGTTTACAGTAGAGTGTCAGATTCCATGTACTTTGAGGGCCACCAAAGGTGAAGGGAATGAAACGATGATCGTATTGAAGGTCATGTTGCATTTGACAACGTTGTTTGAATTCATCGAGGTGCGTACATTGACCACCATCACGTATGGCAACGGCAATTCTGACATCTTGCCTGATGTTTCGTGAGATTTTCTCGTTGAGGATATTCTTTTTGATGAATCGTTCTGCTGTTAGATGTGTTTCTCTTGTCACCCTTGCCAAAATGCTAGATGTGTCACCCTCACTTTGGTTGGTGTATTGACGTATATGCTCAAAAAATTTGTTCTTCGTCTGAGGATTGTAGATTATACCTTGTAGAGGTGCAGCTTGCTGAACTGGCATGATCGGATGCTGAACTACTGGTGCGAACACTGGAGAAGACGATGTCCAGGTGATTTGAGGATACAGCTGTTTCAATTCTTTTTGTTGAATCAAGATGGTTGAATTAAATTGTATGAGATGCTCACAATCCATTGTTGACTCTCCAACTTTAATGCGAAAACCAATTCCTTTGTACAGATAAATCTGCTGAGATTGTGCAACATCATTATCCTTGAGTGGGATGAGTTGAACATTGGAACGAGATACACAGTCTGCCCATTCACGAAGGAGGTAAGTTCGGCGAAATTTACCTGAAGAAACGTAGACTTTGGTGCTGTTGGTGGTGATTTTAACTGCTGCGATTTTTGCCAAAACATCACCACCTCGCTCTATCGGTCGATTTTCGGCCGAGATTCGACCGAACTTCGGTTGTATTTCGTATTATATTCGGTTGGTAATTGGCTGAAATGGTGAAATTTACCTTTTCCAATCTATTTTTTCCGTACATTCTTAGTGATTCATGGGGATTTATTTTCATTGAAATAAGTGATATGGTTTGTCCCTATAATGCTTCTCGTGACAGCGTACGTAAGGACTTGGAATTGTCCGGACGAAACCTTAGAGTGTCCCGGACAATGTGTGATTCTTGTAGGCACTGGAATTAACAACCTCGGGTTGTTGCCCGAATTCGATAATGATGTCTGAATCCTCCACTGCCCCCTTCCGGTCCTACGAACGAACATGGGATGAGATTGAGCAAATGCTCCAACGAGCGGAGATCAAGCGGAAGAAGTGGAAGGACTGGTTCCGTGAATGCCGAAAGAACGGTGACCGTGAAGGTATGAAGGAAGCTGCCCGGAATCACAAAGCCTTGGACGGGGTTATCAAGACCCTCAAGTGGACCCTTGGCGAAGAGGGAATTTCAGATCCCCTTGAGTGAAGGCACGCTTCGAACGATTGAAATTGGATTGCTCAAAATTTCTTTTTTGACTCGTAAATTTCCTTCGCTTGCTTTGCCCACTCGTCTCGCTTGATTCGGCCGGGGAAGAATTCGATTGCGATGTTCACTTGTTCCTCGATTTCAGCGGTCATGTTTCCAACTTGTTCGAACGTGAAGATGCCAAGCGCATTCAACTTTTCAGCGATAAATGGACCGACACCTTTGATGGCTTGCAAATCATCTTTCTCACCGACAGTTGCCACGCCGAGCGTAGCGAAATCGATCGTCTTTGCTCGCTTAGCAATGCGCTCCAATTCTTCTGCCTTCTTGGCCACTTTCTCGGCATCAGCATCGACCTTTACTCTTGCTTCCTTGACAGACTTCGCCTCTTCATCGACTCGTGCCTTGAGTTCAATTGCAGCCTTTCTGTCTGCTTCGGCTTGTGCCTTGGCTTCCTCTGTCGCTTTTGCGTCCACTTCAGCCTGTGCTTTTGCCAATTCTGCAGCCTTTTGTTCAAGTGCCATTTGTTCTTTAATGGAAAATCCCTTTTTGCGGCCTTCTTCTACGGTTTGAGATGCATTCACCTGTTTTGGTTGTGCATTGTTGCCTACCTCTTTTTCAGTTTGTGCTTCGACCGACACCGTCCATGAGAAGTAAACACTTGATCTTCCAATTTTCAACATTCCAGTGAAGTCACCGCCTTCGAGGGTCGGTTCACCCTCACCATCATTGAACTGCAGGGTGATTGTTGTTGGTTCATCCTCGTCAATGGCGACCATGCGAGTGCTTGGTTCACTGACGTTCGGAACTGACATCGAGAACTTATGTCCATTTTTCTCTTGATTAAAGTCCACCAATTCAATGCTTTCAACAGTCAAGCCGGTGAATGTGATTGTCTCATGGCTGTTGGCAGATGAACCGGGCTTTACACCATGAATCGACTTCAATACCAACGGGTCTTCTTGGGTACCGACACCCACACCAGACCAAGATTTCACCAACGTATTCGATGGTTCAGCATCGATGAGGACGTTCCTTTCTCCAATGACGAACACGAACAACAGGCACAAGAGGAGCAAGAGAATCAACGGGAAACAACAGATGTAACCCCATTTGATTGAATCATCATCTTCATCTGAATCTGCGAGTTCCTCGAGGACAGTGATCGTGAGTTCGAAGGATTGACTGTATGCAGAATTGTTCGCCCAGATGGTGAACACGGTCGCAGGCATTGCTGCAGTTGGTGTTCCTCGTATGCTTCCATCAAGAGCAGCATCTCGGGCCGGACTCCAGCCAAAGGTCAATCCGTCTGGCAATTCACCGACGATTTCCCACGAAGACACTTCACCCAAACCGGTGAGGTTTGGAAGCAGGATTGAAATTTCTTCATCCAATGATAGCGTCAACGTATCGGCCGGGTATGTGAGGTTGAACGGCAGGTCAAGGTTCGTGTCAAGGCTGTCACAGATACCGTCGCTGTCTTCATCGCCAGGAACACTGCTTGAATCGGTGCTGTCCGTTCCACATGCTGCTTCCATCTCGTCAGACCAAGCGTCGTTGTCGTCATCAAGATCTTCGACCAGAGGTGGTGTACTGGTAGATACACCGTTCAAGGTGTCCGGCATGCCGTCACCATCGCTGTCAACGGAGCCTGCAGGGTCGAGTGGGAACACATCTGGTCCAGCGGTGCAGCCGCCATTCGCAGGTACTTGTGGTCCATCGCATACGCCATCACCGTCGGTGTCAGCATTCCCGGATTGAGTTCCAGTATCGTTCTCATCAACATAGGTTGAGGTGTTTGTTTCAACATCGTTCAACAAGCCATCGCCGTCGACGTCATCATCCAATGCGTCGCAGATGGTATCTCCATCAAGGTCGGGGATCAATGAAGTCGCATCAAGTGGGTCAGTTTCACAAGTGAGTTCATCGGCGTCGGTGAAGCCATCACCGTCGTCGTCCAAGTCTTCGGTAAGGCCACCCAATGGATTGTAATCAAGCGGCAGTTGATTCGGCATTCCATCCGAATCTGAATCTTCAAGGACACCAATTTGAATTTCAAGAACATCATTGAACAGACTGCTGTTGGCATAGATGGTGTAGTTGGTCAGAGGCATTCCATCAGTTGGCGTGCCCCAAATGGTTCCATTGCTTTCTCCAAGGAAGAGCCCTTCTGGCAAGTCTGGACTGATTTCATAGACAGCATCAGAGAGGGTTGATGTTGGTT
>JAQXFM010000052.1 GCA_029250305.1 Candidatus Poseidoniaceae archaeon
ATCCTTCGCAACTTTGTTGCGGATGGTGTGTGGGTGTAGGGTGCGATCGTGACGGTGGGGCCCTCGACCTTCTTGGTCTTCCAAAGCGCTTCAAAGCCGTCAAAGGAACAATTTGTCAACCCATTCGGCAGGAGTTGGACTTCAATTGCTTCAGGGGACAACTGGATGGCGCAAAATGCAGTAATCTCTGGATGCATTTGCATCACAGCACGGCGAATGAAATCTGGTACGACTTTCTCGAATCCGGAATGGTCCGTTCGCTGAAGGTAGAACACATCGTCCTGTCGACCCATGATGGCTTCAATGGATGCTCTTGCATCACCACACTCGCACTGGTGCTTGGAAGCCACCAATATGTCATTGAGCCGATACCGAATGATTGGCTGGGTTTTGCGTTTGAAATCAGTGATGATTGGATGAAACCACCCCTTTTCTTCATCGACCCATTCTTTGTCAATCACCATGATGCCTTCATTGAGATGCAAGGTCCCAAACTCGCATGTCGCCGCTATTTCACCCTCGGTTGAGGAGTAGAATTGGTGGACTGTTTGTCCAAAATGATCCTGAATGTGCTGACGATCAATCTCATCCAAGACTTCGGCAGATGAAATTAGACGGCGTGGTGTAATTGTTGATTGTTCATCTGCCAAGTACCTCAACACGCTTGGCGGACCAATGAGGACATCCACTTCATCGGCCAGCAATTGTGCATGAATTTCCGAGAGCGGGAGCATCAAATCGTAAAAACAAAATTGAATCTTACGGGATCCAATTGACTCGAAGGTGTTGGAGTTTGCACGCAGAATCAAGCCAATTTTATGGCGACCCAATATCGAACCGTCAAGCCCTCGCTTGAGCATGAAACCAGCCCAACCTGCCTGTTCCTGCTCACTGATGAAATGCATACCACGAGAACCGCTTGTCCCGGAGGAATATCCAATTGAGTAAGGACCTATTTTGGGTGAGAAGTTCCTGCTTTTTTCGGCTTTTTTAGCCAAGTTTCTCGCTTCACCAACATCCAAACGAACCGTCAGAAAATCATCGAGGTTTTCCATCATAATCGATTTGTCAATCAATGGGAATGAACGCCATTCAGAATCCTTCATGCCTTTCCAATGGCTTGCGTAGAAAGGAGAGTTGTTGCGGACAAATGGGATATGCTTGCGCAATCCACGTTCTTGTCGCTTCAGAATTTGCTGGCGAGTTTTGAACTTCCTTGGGGTGTCAAGGTATCGAAGCAGGGTCCCAAATTTACTCATTCAAGCTCCTCCAGTCCCTGCTCAAAGGATACCTTGGGCTCCCATCCTAATTTGTCTTTGGCGCCGCTGATGTCCAATCGAAGCGATTGAGTCACTTGCCGAAGGCCATATGGGGTTAATTTTGGTTCCCAAGGGGTACCGGGCATGATGGAGGCCATCATGACCGAGGCACGTGCGATGCCGGCGACCAGTGCGTAGGGTATTGACCGCCGTTTCAGGGTGGCTCCATTGCGTTCACCATACGCCTTGATGATGTCTTCAAACCGTCGTGGATCACCGTTTGAAATGTTGTAGAATTGACCCATTGCATCCTCGTTGGCTTCCAGTGCTGCCTCGACAGCGTCAAGGAAATTCGCCAAGCATGTCACATCAACGAGTGCGTCTCCTTTCCCAATCACAGTGTACCTTGAATGACTCACAAGTCGTTTCAGGCGTGGAACCAATGTTTGGTCTCCTCCTCCAAACACAGCCCTCGGCCTCAAGCCGATCCAGCGATGCTTGGGCATTGTCGCAGCCAAACATTCAGCATCGTACTTGCTTGCTCCATAAGGGTGGCGTGGGCGCAGGTGAGGTTCAGGAGTTGCATCGCTATGGAGGGTGCTTGAATCATTTCCATCGAATACCGAAGCCGATGAAACCACGACCAATCGGCCTACCTCGTTGGCCGCAGCCGATTGTAAAAGATGGTTGAATCCCTCTACATTTGTTTCAAAAAACGTTCGTTTCCGACCAAATGGTGCTGCAAAAGCAGCGCAGTGAACAATTGCGTCGTGCCCGGCAACCTGATGATTCAAACTCGTTTGGTCGAGGAGATTGCATTGCTCAACAGTGAATCCACGTTCCTTCAGTCGCTTAATTTTGGCAAGTGATCGACCAAGTCCCGTCACAGTGTGCCCATTCTCACTCAATCGTTGGAC
>JAQXFM010000071.1 GCA_029250305.1 Candidatus Poseidoniaceae archaeon
TGATCGCCATGGTCATCTCCATGCCCATCTTCTTCCATCCACGTGTGGCCTGCAGCTTCACAGTCTTCTTCGGTTGTGTGGTTGGTGGTTTGGTGAGTGGTGGTGTCGTGGCATGAGTCGCCTTCGTGATCGTTGTGTCCGTCTTCTTCCATCCACATGTAGCCTGCCGCCTCGCAGTCAACTTCGTTGTCGATGTCATTGTTGGTGTGGTCTGACGTGTCGTGGCAAACGCCTTCTTCGTGCTCATCATGTCCATCTTCATCGCCGTGTCCAGCGTGGTCGTGGTGGGCATGTCCTCCGCCCATCGGCAACACGGTCATGGCAAAGTTTGGCATGTCTTCGGTTTCGAATTCGAGCGTGTGTTCGCCTTCTTCTAAGTGGAAGATGTACACAACTGAGTCAGTTGGGCAACCTTCTGGGTTGGTGATTGTTTCTTCTGGCGCACCATGTCCGTGGCCCTCATGCTCGTCTTCATCATGAGCGTCTTCGTCGTGATGATCCTCATCATGGTCGTCTTCTTCATGATCTTCTTCGTGAACAGGCATGGTCATGTTGTACGCCACATGTTCGGCATGCAGTTCGTCCTCTTCCTCGACATCATGTTCGTCTTCTGCAAGCGTGACGTCCTCAAATGGGCCATCAGCGAGATGCTCGCAAAGGTCTGCAATCAACATTGATTCGTAATCAAGGGATGCTTCGTCGCCAGGCATGGCGTGTGTCATCACAACGAGCGGTGCGTCATCGCCAAGGGAGGCGATGGTCGATTCAACCCAGGGTTCTAGATTGAGTCCGTGGTACATGAACATGTCACCACTTTGGAGGGTAATCAGATCAGCCGCTGATGGCTCATAGTCGTGAACCGGCACATTGGAAGGGCTGATGATTTCAACATCAAGAACGTCGCCTGCAACCGCCGAGACCAACTGTTCAATATGGTATGTTGACACAATGACAGTGCCAAGTGTTCCGTTCTCATTCTCATCGTCTGTTGCATCGCCGAGGCAACCGGCGAGGCTTGAAAAAATCATAATCATGCTGACCAGAAGAGCGCGGGTGCTGTGCTTGTTCATGCCCTGCCGATTTCTATTAGGTATTTAGTAGAAACTAATAATTGCAAGTTGGCGAATTATTATTAATGAGGCGCTCGACCCTTTTTTCATGAGCCAAATTATTTCGTTTAGCGCAGACAAATCATTCGCAGAAGGCCTCGAAGGCTTAATCGAGGCCTCGGGATATCAGAACCGGAGCAAATTCCTCCGGGATGCAGCCCTCTATTACGCAGATCTTCAACGTCGAGGGGACATTGTGGATATGAAAGATGATGAAGTTGTTGAAGGGCACCTCGTCATCTATTACCAACATGGAATTGAGCATAAGCTGATGGAAATTCGACATTCACACAGCCTTGATATTACAGCGTACAGCCACAGTTGCCTAAATCACAGCCACACTTGCGTGGACATCATGCATGCGATCGGCACGGCAGCTCAATACCGTGAAACAATTGAACAATTGCAAAACATCCCAAACGTCGACAAGGTGACCTTCGTCAGTGCGCCGATGCGTACGGACGGTTGCTGTTAACGATAGTCAAAATTCCAACAGTGGAGATTCCAAAAAGAAAGTGGACGGCTCAATCTTTATGCGTTGATAGAATCGAGAACTCTTCATGGTAGAGATTCTATGCCCCCATTGTGATGAAGAAATAGAACTCGACGATGATGCCAGTGGTACCTTTGCTTGCCCGTTTTGCGAGGGTGAGTTTGAATGGAATGTAGAAGAAGAGGACGATATCGAGGATTTCGAATCGGACGATGGTTTGTTTTACACGACGGATTTCCGTGCAATGCCAGCAGTCCGCCTCGGATTGGGCATTTCATTCTCGATTTGGATGGGATTGTATGCGCTCTTAGGACTGTGGGCAATTGTAGCAGGTATGATTCTCGGCGCTGCTGAATCTGATTTTGGGACGGGAACTTCTTTTGGGATTCTCATTATTGTCTTTGGACTTCTTTCGTCCGGAATTGGAGTCACCGGCGTGGTGTTTGGAATTAAAACAGCACGCGGTGATTTGATTGGTGTGATTGTTACGAGCATCGTATCAGGGATCTCTGTGGTCTTAACGATCTTCCAATGGGATGGCGGAGCCTCCATCCTGTCACTTCTAATCCAACTTTCATTCCTTGGATTTTCCCTGTCATGCTTGTTCGTACCTATTCTGAAAGCGCAATTCACGGGGGTGCTCGTGACCCGACGTGAATCCCTTCCTCGGCCAGACTACATGGGTCAGACCTCGCTGAAAGGAAAAAACATCCATCCGTTTGAATGGGTTGGCCATGGGTTTTCACTCGTGCTTTTCATTTTTACAATTGTGTCCCTTTCCTCCACGTGGTACTCGGTGGAGTATTCTGACGGTGATTCGTATGTGATGGGCCTTACAGAGATTGAATTGACGATCGACTATGGTTCGGTCATGACCACTGATTCAGCATCTTATTCTGATCTGGTCGACGAATTGCAGGCAGATTACGACCGTTTTTGTTTGGGAGGCAGTAGTTCTGATTGCTTTGAGGAATTAGCATTCTTGGAGTACTGGGAGTCATGGGAGCTCTCGGGTTCCATTCTATGGTACATGCTGATGCTTTGCTTATTCGTAAGCATTGCTTCGATTCTTGGACGCATATTGACAATTCTGGTGAATTTGGAAGTGCTGAATGTCCCAGATGTCCCCTACATGATTGCTGATTTGACGAGAAAGTTCGCACCCTTCGTCATCTCAGGTGTGCTCTTCCTTGGCACCATCATTTACATGATTCTCTCGCCCGGTGCAGATATGCTTGAATTCCCCGGCGTAAGCCTTGAATCAGGGTTCGGGATGATTGCATGGTTTTCTTTAGGAATACCAATTGTCACCGTCGTCCTCGGTTTCTATGAACTTGAATTTTCAAGATAAAATCTCATCTTGTTCGGCGTCTTCCATGAGGATGAATTCGTAGGCACCTGTTGCGCTGTCGTAACTGATGCTCAAGAACAACGCCTTCATTTGGCGCTCTTCAAATGGGTCGTGGAACCAAGGTTGGCCCGAGCGGAAAATGGTTAGAATTTCCTTGTATTCACTGAGGGACATGTTGCCAGTGATGGTGTATTCTCCTGATTCTGATCCTTCATCCAACAAATCATCGCCTTCTTGACCGCGAATCACGGTGCGCTGAAGTCGACGTTTCACAGCCATGTGTACGTTGCAGTTTGCGATTCGGTGCCAGTCCTTTCCAACGCTTGCGATGAAACATTCGTTTGCTTCCATGTTCACTACGGAGGATTGTGAGTGTTTAATCATTTCACCAGCATGTTGAATTGATTTCGGAGGGTTTTGCTTTGTCACCCTCGTTCGTGAAGGTATGCAGCAAGGAAGGCGAACCCCTTTGAATGGGCATTGACAGCGCTTGGCGAGGCAGAGGGATGGAACCACCGCACGACCCACCATCAACACTGCAAGACAGCGTTGTTGGCGGGAACTTACACACGGGAAATGTCATCCATAACCACTATCACTTCACACAGGAACCTTCGGCGCAGCCGCAACCTCAGCCGCAGCCTCAGCCCATTCCGCAGTCGAATATCTTGCAGTTCTGCGGCTGGATTTCCGTGGCTCGCACGGGCAGCGGCAACATCACCGT
>JAQXFM010000077.1 GCA_029250305.1 Candidatus Poseidoniaceae archaeon
GGGAATTCGACTTTTGATGGACCTGCCATGAACTCCCCTCAACCCCTTCGAGCCACCACTGTCGTTTGATTCCTTCGTGAGCCAAGACCCCTTCGACTCGCGTCTTCATATACAGTCGGGCGTTCTTCTTGTGGCGATGAACAACCTCCCCAAACGGGGCGTTTACGCCGGGCAAACCAAAGGAAGTGTGACACATATGGAAGAAGAAAAGAAGCAAGAGCAAGAGAAAACAATGGACCCCATCTTCACAATCGAATCATCCCTTGGGCAAGTCTCAATCGATATGAAAGCGTACGCAGACGCAAAGTTAGCTGCACACGCTTTGATGCCAAAACAACCCCGACAAAATATGTTTGATTCGAAGATGTTCACATTCCTCAACGCCACAAAAACCCAACGCGATTCACGCTACTGGAAAGGGCACCTCGGGGCGCTCATGAAAATGCACCTCGACAGGTACCTCGAGCCTGAATATGAGGTAAGCGAGGAGTTCTCAATCGAAGATGGAATCATCCGCCCATGCATGTACGATACAATTCCGTTGCAAGGCAAGCAACGCCAACGCATCATGGTTATCGGCACCCGCTTTTACCAAAGCAAGGTCGACCCAACGCACCGCTTCACTCTGATTTCTTCCGTTGACGGCGACGGCGATCACCGGATTACCATCCACACGCCGACGGCTCACAACATGAACACAGAACGCTACGACTTCACCAACTTCATCAACCAGTTGGAAGAGGATTTTTACGAAAACGGCCCACTCAACCAAGCCTTCTTTGATTTGAAGTACAACTTCATCGAACGGGACACCAACATCGACGCACTGCTTGCTTGGGACCCAGTGGTCAAAGAAACCCTTTGGAAGGACATCATCACGTTCCAAAAAGCCATGCCGAAGTTGAAGGAACTTGGTCTTGCGAACTCTCGGGGCGTCATCTTGGCAGGCCCCCCCGGGACTGGGAAGACCATGATTGCAAAGTGGCTCGCGGCTCACTCCGACATCACGTGCATCCTCATCTCTGCTGAAATGATCACCGGGCGCCAAGACATCAAGAAGTGCTACGAACTGGCCCGAAAATTATCACCAACCCTGCTTATCATCGAAGATATCGATACTGCAGGAGCTCTTGACCGGCGTGCCTCTGACCATCCACTTTTGGGCGAATTCCTTCAGTCAATGGATGGTGTTGTGCCAAATCACGGTGTCATAACCCTCGCAACAACCAACCATTCGAACAAAATCGACCCTGCAATCGCTGACCGCCCTGGGCGCTTCGACCGCATTGTCGAAGTTGGTTTGCCCGATAAGGAACAACGTTACCACATCATTCACCAACACCTGAAACCAATGAACACTGCTCCAACGGTGAACCGTGAAGCAATCGAGCGCCTTGCAAAGTCCAGCGACGGTCTTACCGGTGCATGGCTGCGCGAAGTTGTTCAGTCTGCGTTAATCACCTCGATTTCCGATGACCGAGAACTCATCACGAAGGAGGACCTCACGGCCTCATTGAAGGATATTCTCAAGCGACGCGGTATGGCGTACCGTGTCACACCATACGGGGCCACTGCGCAAGAAGCGGCCAACGCATACGTCCAGTGAATGGATGATTTG
>JAQXFM010000110.1 GCA_029250305.1 Candidatus Poseidoniaceae archaeon
ACGGTGAAGCATTGACGTGGTTTGGGACGCACACAGCCGAAGGCTTGCGACTGCTTCGCAAGGCTTTGAACTGACCTTCTACCGCCACAACCCAAGCGAGCGACGCCTTCAAATCGAACGGCAGTGAGGCGTTGACATGCATCGAGTCATGCTGAGTGTGTTGCTCATGACCTCCATGGTCTTGGCTGGTTGCTTTGGCGGTGGCGAATCAATGGCTGAAGAGCCAACTCAAGAACCGATTTGGACGACCTATGCGCTCATTGATTCTGCACCACACGAAGACGCACGGATGTTTGTCACCATCGACTTGGCCACCAACCAAACCACCAACACATCATGGGCAGTGTTTGACAAAACCAAGGGCGGCAACTGCTGTGAACACTACATTGCAACTTCCATCGAAGGCCAAATCCTCAACATTGGAGGCGAATATCCTGTGTACTCTGCAGACCGTGCCCACTCATGGGACACTTACATTCCGGGATTCATCCCAGACACACAGTGCAGAACATTCGTGCCAACCAACGAAGGCCAAGAAGGGCTCGGCGAAGGAAGCATCGTTCAAGCGACCAACGGTGACATCATCTCGATGTCGTGGTTCCCATATGTTGGCGGTGATTTGAAACTGGACAAATTCTATGCGATTCTCTACGACGAATCAGAGGACCAATGGAGTTGGTGTTACAACCGAATCACTGAACCATTCTATGACCGATCATGGCAAGTGGAAGTCGTTGGCCCAATCAGTTCGAGCCTTGGCAATGGTGAATGGGCGAGCATTGTGGTCTCCAACTTCTGGCACCAAACACAAAATGCTGGTGGCCAGATCAGCGTTGATGGATTGAATTACTACCCGTTCCAATTCCCAGGACGTGACGGAGGAGAACCGTCGATTGAACTCGATTTGGACTTCACTGAAGCTGACCTTCCTGCGTACTGGGATGTGAACAAACCCCACAAGGAAATGAGAGCGTTCTCAATACCAAGCGGCGGCCTCTTGTTCCCAAATTACTTCGACAACGGAAATGCAGCCTTCATGGACAAAAGTCTATCCTGGAATGAACTCGAAGTCCAGTTCCCGTCAGAGTACTGCCAAATCGACAGTTCAGGAGCATTGCATTGCGTTGTCAACTCAGGTACTTCTTTCACCCACTACATGTCGATGGATGGCGCCCAAACATGGACCAACCAAACCTACGACATGGGCTCTGTGGCCACTCAAATCGAAGAGTGGGAATTCCAAGCGAACGGTGACTTGGATCTGTTTGTCCTCAATGTTCGCTACCAAAGCAGCGAGGGCCCCGACGTGGACACTGTGTTCCATGTGAGAGGCTACAGTGAAAGCATGGCACCCGACACAATGACCTACATTGGCCAAGGTGACCTTGACTCCACTTCAGGTGCTGGCAATGACATTCGATTCGATTTTGCTTCGCTGGCAATCCTCAACGATGGGGGCGTGGTTGTAGCCTATCACGACTCAACAGATCCTGATCCACTTTTCGCAGTGGAACTGGAACTTCCACAGTCTTGAGCAATGCCATCAAACCCGTCAGTTTGCGCAAATTAAGCGCAAGGGAAGCAATATCCTCAAAAGCCCTTGACAAACGATGGAACGCATGGTTCTGAGTGCATTGCCCGGTGTAGGCGAGCGACTGGCGAAGAAAATCACCGATCATTTCGGTGGAGAACATGAGGCGTTAGCCTCCTTGCGTTGCGGCGACATAGCCCGTGTAGCGGAGATTGACGGTGTGTCTCCAAAGCGTGCGTTGTCACTGGCCAGAATGGTTGCTGGAGAAGCCGGTTCGTTTCTTGCCACCAAGGAAGCAGAACGCCTTCACAAGGACATCCTCATTCACATCCAACAGTATGCCTCCGCTGCCGCAACGCGTCAACGCATGCAATTGTTGATGCCAGTCCAAGACCCCACACTCCGACGCGAAAAGTGCACGGCTGCCATGCAGTTCGCCAACAACAACCCTGAGCGAATGGAACGGCTTGCTTCCATCCTCAAGAGCCTTGGACAGACCCGACACAGCGCTGAGCGATATGACCGAGTCGTGGTCAGTAAACAGCCCCTTGAACACATGAAAAAGTGGTGCAGGGTGCTCCAACCAGGAGCAAGTGAAACATGGAAGGATTACACGGTGTTCAAACTCGTCACATGGATTGGCGGCGGTGGTCCATCCCAAGCACCAGAAGGGTGGGTTGTGCTCAGCGCAAATCCTTCACCAGAAATGATTGTTCCTGAACGGACCATCGATTGGTTCCGTAACAATCAACGCCCCCTTTCGACCCTCGTTGCCCTGATTGAGGATGCGAATGAAGGTGACCAAGGTGATGCTTTTCTCGCACAAATTCACGCAGCAGTGAGCGGCCTCGAACGCTTGCCTGAGTGGCTCAACAACATCGATGAACAAGGCGACCTTGAAACGATTGCGGATGTCAAAGATCGATTGTGGAAAATCGTCAAGTCACTCGAGGCGGAAGTCAACGAAGAAGTGGCAGAAGCGATGGACAATGCGAAAATGAACCTCAGCGGCAGCGAACTGTTGGAGGCACTTTCCGATGGTGCAGCGTTCCAGCGGAAGCTCCAGCAAGCCACGAGTGATGTCATCACTGATGCGATGCAAGCCGCCAAAGAAAGGCTTGCTGACGAACTTCAAGGTACAGGTGTCCGGGCGCCTTATTCGATTTTTACAAAGGATTGGCCGGCGAAAATCGACAGAAAGGTCATCGATCAACTCGACACTGCCTTAGCGGCAAACCTTGCGTCTGGCGAAACGGAACGTATGCTCACACTCGCCAAGAACCTCGGACCACTTCAACCTCGATGCGAGGAAGCAATTCGTACCCTCATTGAATTGGACCAATGGGTGGCTGTCGCTCGCTGGGCCAGCGAGCATCAATGCACCATCCCCACGCTTTCGGACCATGGAATTCACATTGAAAATGGGCGCCACTTGCTCCTCGGTGTCGAACCGGACGCCGTCACCTACGGCTTGGGCCGATGTGCGATGAAGGACGACAAGCAATCCCTCGCCTTGCTCACAGGAGCGAATTCTGGCGGCAAAACCACCTTGCTTGAACTGCTCGCCCACACATGTATTCTCGCTCACATGGGCTTACCGGTTCCTGCCAGCAAAGCAGTCGTCGGGCAGGTTGATGCGCTCCACATTTTGGCGAAGGCAGGCGGAACCCAAAGCGCTGGTGCTTTGGAGCAGACCTTGGTCGAATTAGCCACTGTTGTGAGTGACCCCACGCCGAAATTGATTCTCGCTGATGAACTTGAAGCCATCACAGAACCTGGCGCTGGTGCACGAATTATTGCGGGTATGTTGCTCGCCGCCGAAGCCCAAAACGACACCACAATGATGCTCGTGACTCACCTTGCGCCCTCAATCATTGAAGCAACGGGTCGAGATGACCTACGCGTCGATGGCATCGAGGCCACAGGACTTG
>JAQXFM010000130.1 GCA_029250305.1 Candidatus Poseidoniaceae archaeon
GCAACGCTCGGTGATAACCACTACACTACGCTCGCAGGGTTATCCGTTCCACTGAGCAGGGGTATAAACCGTTATCGGCCAATGAGCATGCTCACTGATGGCCGAACATATCCTCGCCATCGCCTCGTTTTGGACCGTTGCGTATGGAAATCACAATCATGACAGCGACACCAATGCCAAACATGACCAGAATTCCGATGAGGATACCATCAGAGAGGAAATTCCCCTCACTGCTGATCACGGAAGCACCTTCTTCTGAAAGTTTCACATTGATGGATGTGTATCCAGTCGCTTCTCCATAGGTGTCGGAGGCCTGAACGATCACTTCGTGGGTGCCGATTGGGATGCTCTGTCGCACACTCATTTCAACGGTGTAGATTCCATCACCTGGGATGCGATCTCCGTTGAGACCTTCATCGTTCATCGATACCCATGTTGCTTGCGTGCCAAGCGGTGCAAACACGCCCAAATTGGCTCGGGCGACTGCAATCCCATCTGTGTCATAAATCTCAACTTCGAGCAGGGCCGTCGATGCGCCATCGCCCTTCGTAACGGCGAGGTTGTCTGGGGCAACGATTGATGGTGGTGTGTTGTACACCAAGAGGGTCACTGAATTCATCACACCGTCTGGGATGGCGTGTTCGCCATACAGGTTGGTGAATGTGGCGTTTGCAGTTTGTCCATGCCATGCATCAACGATTGATTTTCGACCAAGAGCATCCGTGAGGATGAATTGCAGTTCATGTTCGCCAGGGGCAATCGTTTCTGGGATTGAGAAATTACCGGCCCAGGTACCTGAAGTTTCGACCAAATCCACAAGTTCGCCACCCTTCATTCGCATGTCGATTTGAACTGATTCAACACCGTGCCCATCATAGGCTTGGGCGTTGATAATGACCGTTGTACCCCTTGGTCCACGATCGGGGAGCATCTCCACGCTTGTGAGACGGGGTCCTTGATTCACCACTTGCACCGTGCTCTGGCCATCCATGACTGAACCGAACCAATCTTCCGCAGTGACATCGAGTGTGACGTTTCCGACTTCAAGTCCCTTGACAATGTGGCGGGTGGTGTACCGATCATCGCCAATAACAGCATCACCGTCAAGCCCTCGGTCGTTCATGGTCACGAGGCCACCGCCCAACGGCGTCAAATCCACGGTAACGGACTCGATGTTGAACTCAGCATCGGTGATGTGAGCCACAAGCGTCCCAGTGCTTCCACCTTCGCCAATCGCCAATCCTTCGAGGAAGTCCATGCTGACAAGGACTGGGGCAGAGTTGTTTTCTGCCGTGATGATGGAGGGTGAAAGGATGCGCTCAACCACTTGTGATTCACTGAATAAAGCGGTGTCATTTCCTTCACCAAAAGGAAGTTCCAAACTTCGCACGATGCTCGACACAAGACCCATGAGCGGACCTTCATCGACAATAGAACCGTTTGCGATGCCTCCGGAGTCACCGTACGTACCCGTCCAATGCACGACAGATAGGTTGAATCCATCGCGAGGATCGTTTCCAGTAGCGTATGCTTCCACAGTTAATTCAAGGCCGTCTTCACCGTTGAGGTGAACCTTGTCGTGCGCCATCATTGGAATCGGCATGAGTCCAGTTTCACGGACAATTGTAATGTCCCCAAGAATTTCTTGTGCTTCAGGTTGGGTTGCATTTTGTTGGATTGGGCTACGAGCTGGTTTCTCATCGCCACTCGATGCGTCAGCCCCGGTTTCCTCCCAAATGATTCGCACTGTTCTGTTGTCCCAATCAGACTGAACCACTTGGTAGTCCCATGTTTCGTTGTGGGATGCACCAATGCCATCGCCACCAAAGAAGCCGCCTCCGACACCGGTGAGGTTGAACCAAGTTTCTTGATGAATCACGTTGACGAGGAACACAATTCCAGTGGCGTTGGCTTGGTCACCAGTCGCTTCGATGGTTCTCACGATGCCAAAGCTGCCTTGGGCGTCACCTGTGATGATGCCGTCGATGTGGAGGTCGTCGGTGAGGGTTGTACCATCCTCGATGAGTGTGTGGAAATCAATGATGGTGCCGTTGATTTGGACGCTTGAATTTTCATTGCTTTCTCCAAACCCAAATGTGCCGCTGCCGACGAGTTCTTCCTTGTGTTCGGTGCGCACGCCATCTTCCCAGCGTTCGATCGTCGTGAGGCCATCAAGGTCGATGTCAAATCGACTTTCCTCGTCTTCGAGGATCATGCTCGCAAGTGCTTCAAATTGGGTATGATCGAGGCGGCGCACTCCATTTTCGTCCCATGTCTCAAGGTAAAGCACGCTGATGTCGCCATCGATGGTGAGCGTTCCATCCTCATCGTCGCCGTTGATGTCGAGCGCTCCTGTTGCCTCAAGGTTCACTCGTTCGGAAATGTTTCCATCGATCATGGTTCGATTGAAGCGCCCGTCGGAGACGTTCGCCACAATCCTTGTGGTGGTGCCGTCATCTTCCGTGATAATGAGAAGGCTTCCATCGCCGCGTGCATCGAAAACTTGTGAAGTGAGCGAGCCTGATGCAATGGTTTCATTTTTCCAAATGGAGTTCAAATCAAGGCTGAGGGTTGTTTCACTCTCGTTTGTAACTTCGGTGGAGAGAAGGCTGCCGTTGCCAAGTTCCCAAGAGTTGAGGGTCAGCCCCACGCGCTCTTGCCAACCTTGCCCAACAAAGGCAAGGGCGAAGACCTGCGTACCATTTTCATCTTGGTAAGTTTGGTTGAGATCCCATGTTGTGCTGGTCATTACTTCGTGATCGGCCATTGGTTGGTTCCATGTGCCAACAGTGAGTTCCCTCGTGGTGCTCACCGGTTGCTCCAATGCCACACCGTTCATGCTTGTGATGGTCGCAAGAAGTTCGATTTCATCACCCCATTGCAGGCTTGTGTTGAATTCGACATCTGCCGTTCGAACATCATTTTCTATTTGCCATGTAATGAGCGCCTCATTTGCTAGTGCCACGCCATCTCGACGGTGGTCAAGGCTTACATTGACCTCGTAGGCTTCCTGATCAGCAAATGTGAGGGTGTAGGCGTGGCGAATGCCAGAGCCCCCATCATCAGTCCAGGCGGTGGTAATGCTGGGCGCTGTGGGCTGCCCCTCTGCCTGCACGCTGAAGGCAATGGGGAGCAACAACAGAGCGCAAAGAAGGATTGCGTTCCCTCTTGAATTGAGGTTCATGGTCAATATTCCAGAGCGCTCCTTTACAACACTTTGGGGACAATCGTCGTTTTTTTCAAAGGTTCAACACATAACCAAAGAGCAGGGGTGCAACGATGCTTGCATCGCTTTCGATGACAAATTTTGGTGTTTCAGTGGCGACCTTGCCCCACGTGATCTTTTCATTTGGTGGTGCGCCGGAATAGCCTCCGTAGGAAGGCGATGACTCGCTGATTTGCGCGAACCACGACCAGAGCGGTACGGTGCGTTCGAGATCTTGGTTGAGCATTGGGACGACGCAAATCGGGAAATCACCGGCGATGCCGCCACCGATTTGCAAGAAGGCAAGGGGTGTTTCCGCTGCTTGATACCATTCGGCAAGACGAATCATGTAAGCGATTCCACCGGCTATTGAGGATTGGTCGACCTTTCCTTCGATGCACCGAGCGGCGAATATGTTGCCCATGGTCGAATCTTCCCATCCCGGGACAAATAACGGGAGGTCTGCTTCTGCGGCTGCGAGCAACCATGAAGCCTCCGGATCTGCTTGGTATGCATTGGCGAGGTCGCCTGACCTGAGCAAGTCGTAGAAGTATTCGTGCGGCAGGAAGGATTTGTTGGCCTCGGATGCGTCAGCCCATCGCTGATGGAGATGATGTTCGATTTTGCGAAACGCTTCATCTTCTGGAATGCAGGTGTCGGTGACTCGGTTCAGCCCACGCTCAAGCAAGGCTGCATCATCTGCTGCGGACAGGCTGCGCCAATCATCAATGCGCTCGTAAGCATCGTGCGCCACCAAATTAAACACATCTTCCTCAAGGTTGGCGCCGGTGCATGATATGCCTACAATGTGCCCCGCTTTGATCATTGGAGCCAAGCTCCGGCCAAGTTCCGCCGTGCTCATGGCGCCTGCAAGGGTGACAAAGAGTCGGCCTCCGTTTGCGAGAAAATCTGTCAGCGATGTGGCAGTTGCTGCGAGAGCACCTGCGTTGAAGTGGCGATAGTGCTCATCGACAAACGCTCGAATGGACACGCTCAAGCCTCCTTGTGAAGAAACCGGTCATGCACAGACCTGCGCTCAAGCGTCAAGTTGGGCATGGTTTTGGTGAGTTCATCTTGGATGTAATCAGCGATGACTGCTGGATTGGTTCCACCACAGGTGAAGCAATCCACAGCCAGCCAGCCTTGGTCTGAGTAGCAGTGTGCGGATACGTGACTTTCGTCAAGCAACACGACGGCAGCAAAACCTACAGGCGACACAGTTCCGTCGAATTGGACAACATTGGCATGCACATTACGTGCATCGCTTTGTTCGACAGCTCGCTCGAGGAGTTCAAGCATCCAAGCGCCGTCTTCTTCCACCTGGGCTTCATAGCCGGTGAAATCAAGAAAAATATGTGTCCCATGTGCGTTCATCATCTCTACCCCTTCGTACTTGGCCCTGCCGTTCATGGGTGAAATATAGATGTGGCGGTCAATTTTATTGAGAAAAATACCCACTGATTGGTCCCTTTCTGTGCTTTCCTTTGGCCTCGTGAGTCGAAGTCCATCGCCCCTCTTGTCGTGCCTTTAGGTGGCAAGCAACCGTTTTTGTCGCAAGCATTGCAGCATTGAACTCAGTGAGTGGGCCGTGGTCGTTTGTGGCGATTTCATTGACATCAGCGCTGATGACGGTTGCGTTCGGTGCAGCGAACACTGCTTCGATTGTTTCGATGGCCTGCCAGAACGTCAAGCCACCAGGGACCGGTGTGCCAGTGGCTGGAACAAGACTTGCATCGAGTCCGTCGATGTCGATTGTAAGGTGGACAGGACCGCTGATTTCGGCCAGTGCCTCAAGCCAAGATTGCCACACAGCGGCACCAGTGCCGTGTGCTTGGGTGTCTTTGGCGAAGAAGGTCGAGATCTTTTCATCGCTTTCAATGCGAAGCGATTCCTCATGGCTGTACGCCCGTACGCCCACTTGCATCAATCGGCCGATGCCTAAGTCGAGGGACCTTGATGCAGCGCAAGCATGTGAGTACACTTCGCCATCCAGCGCAGAACGCAAGTCGGCATGTGCGTCAATTTGCACCACAGTGAGCCGGCTAAGGTCGCCAGCAATCATGGGGTGGTGCTGCAATGCCCACCCAAATGGGGGGAGGATCCCATGCTCGCCGCCGAGGGCAACGGGGAACACATCGCCAGCGCACCATGGGGAAAGATGCGAAGCAAGTTCATCAAGTTGGGAGCGCAGGTTTGGTCCTTTTCCTTCCCACGCCTCCGCAGTGTGAATGTGTGAGCCTGCTGGCAGATCCTCGCCAAGATGCTCGTCGAACAATTCGACTTGCCCGCTTGCTGCAAGGCAAGCGGCAGGACCTTCTGCTGTGCCTTGCCCGTACGAGGTGGTTAATTCGTACGGGAGCGGCAGCACCACGACATCGACGTCATCTCCGGGCTCAGAGAGTCCGAGGAAATTGCCTTCAGTGTATGAGTCGCTCACAGTTAGGGGTTTAGGGTTGTCTTCTTGAGGCTGTTGTTGAGGGTGGTTTATAGCAACTGGGCGTGTATTGAATATGTTGAGGAGTGAAATGAAGCGGTTAGCGGCCTGTTTTGGCGGGCAGTTTTTTCCATTTGGCGGCGTCAATTCGCCGGCTCAGGCCCGATTTCATGAAAATTCGCCGATGGTACTATATGTGTCGGATAACAATACAATAGAGTGTCTGCGGGAGAAGATGCGCGCCGGTGCGGCTTCCCCCTCGACGAGGTGATAACATGACAATGACACTCGCAGAATTAACCAAAGCCATTCAACAACACATCGATTTGGAGATGGATGCTGAAGTCGCTCAAGGGATGGCGGAGCACGCACTCGGCTTCTTTGGCTTCTACAATCGAATCATCGACAATGCCCTGGAGCCAACCGATCGAAACTTGTTCTACATGTTCCAAGACTACGATCTCTTGACCACTGAGTCAGAAGAAACCACCCTATGGGACGGTCGTGAGTGGAGGATTCACTACTGGAAGTTCAAGCCAGACCTTCGGGAGCGCGTCGAAGCATACATGCAACGAAACCTCGACCCCGAAGACATCGACCCATATGCAGACATTTACGGCGGCAGCAACGCCCTCAGTCCGATTGGTACCATTTGGACCAGAGAATCCGAGAAAGTGGTCAATCCGAACGCCTTCACCTCGGATTGGTGAAGTTCTCAGGCAGGCAAGCGTTTTTGTTGTTCAGCGGTGTGGGGACCACATGCGAGTTGCTGTGGGTCTTGTCCTGTGTATGTTCCTCGCCAGCATCCCTGTGTCGATGGCTCAATCTGATTCAAACGAAGAAAATGCATGGCCGGGCGACCCAGTCGACAGCCATGTTCACATGACATGGGCTGCATTAACGCTCGAAGTCAATGAATGGGCCGACGAATATCCGGAAATCGTTGACCTAACAAGCATTGGTCAATCAGAACTAGGCAAGACATTGTGGGTCGTTAGACTCTCAAATTGGTCAATGGATGCCAAGTTCGATGGAAGTCCGAAAGAAATCGTCTACATTGACGGCGGCCATCACGGGAATGAATACTTGGGTACAGCACTCGCTTTGTTATCCGCAAAGTGGTACATCAACGGTTGGGCAGACGGTAATCAAGAAGCAATTGATGTACTCGACAGCACAGAACTTCACATCACAATTATGCTGAACCCAGATGGCAATGACATCGACACTCGGTGGAACATCAACCAAGTTGACTTGAATCGAAACTATGACCATTATTGGAACACATGCCCAACGACACAACCCGGCAGCAGCGCATTTAGTGAATCCGAGACAGCTGCAAACAGCGTCTACATGAACACGGTTGTTCCTGATGCCGACCTGTACGTTACAATGCACACAGGCGTCTGGATCATGCTCTATCCTTGGGGCAAGTGGTCCGAGCAACCCGCTGACTGGGAGTTGTATCACAAAATTCGGGAGGATGTCCAAGACAACATCTCAAGCATTCCAATTCAAAATGCAAACCAAGGCTTGTATCCCAATTGTGGGACAAGCAGAGACTACGGCTATGGCGTGATGGGTTATCCAACATTCACGTTTGAAACTGATGATGAGCAATTTGTTCCTGGCTCAGTTGAGAACCTGAATGAACGATTGGGCGAAGAAATGGATGTCATGAGGTTCTTGATCAACGACGTGTGGTACTGGCGTGCCCGGTTGAGCGTTCAGAGCCTTGTAGTGGACGGTGACAACATCGATCTATCGGTTGACAATCTTGCCCGTGCTTCAACATCAAACGCCACCCTCCAGTATCATGATGCTGATGGCATGATGGTGTGGAATTCCTCAAATTTTGGCGTCAATGCGACCAACACCACTTCCCTTCGTCTTGACGCAGAAAACCTCTCGATGGTTGACGGCGGGACATTTTCCCTCAACTACCAAGTTCGTGTGATTGAATCTTCTCGGTGGGTCAACGAGCCACTGGAGGGCATTGAGGTCCTCATTGAGGCATCCGAGGAAACCTCATTCTTGATTGGCTACGGTCTGTTCAATCCGCTCAGCCTCATGGCCTGCTTCATTGCCATTGCTGCAGTAGCAAACGAGCGCGAACACATGGACGAAGAGGCATAAACCGCTCATTTTGTTCTAACTGGTCGACGCGAGTATTGAAGTGCTTTGAGCACTTAGCGGTATTAGGTGAACCCATGAAGGTCAGCGTTAGCTCAGGACACAACATCAACGGAACTCTAATCATGCCCCTTTTCCAAGGAACAGACGCTGTCCCAGACGCACATGCAGAAGGCATGCACACGGCACTCAAGAGCCAAATGAACACCGTCCTTGGTGACGGCGATTTCAAAGGAAAGGCAAAGTCAACCATGTCCCTCATGGGAACCGATGGTGGAAAAGCCATGCTCGTAGGGCTTGGCAAGGAAGACGATGCAGATGTTCACGCCTATCGAAAGGCAGGTGCAGCAGTGGTCGCAGGGCGCAAGAAGTCCCACGGTACAGAACTCACCGTCCGCTTTGCCGCAACATCAGTTGATTGCATGGCAGCCTTCGCAGAAGGCATGATGCTTCGTGACTACTCCTTTGACAAGTACAAGGCCGAAGACGAGGACAAGGAAGAGGAACTCACAGTCCGGGTCACTTGTGATTCGGGCCAAGAGAAAGAACTCTCTTCCATGATTCACACACTCCACGGTGTCGCATCGGGCGTCCATCTCTCTCGCGATCTTGGCAACATGCCTCCAAACGACATGTACCCCGAAGCCTTCGCCGACCAAGCATGGGAATGGGCAAAGAACTACGACAACGTCGAAGTTACCATCATCAACTACGATCAAGCGATAAAAGCCGGCATGGGCGGTCTTGTGGCAGTCGGCATGGGTTCCTCGAGGAAGCCATGCATGGTGATCTTTGAACTCAACAGTGGCAAGGAAGGCCGTGGACCAATGCTTGTCGGCAAAGGCATCACCTTCGACACGGGTGGTATCTCCCTCAAGCCTGGCGCAAACATGGACGAAATGAAGTACGACATGGGTGGCTCCGCTACCGTGTTCGGAACCATGGAAGCACTCGCTTCGACCGGTTTCGAAGGCAAGGTCACAGCCATCACATGCATGGCAGAAAACATGCCAGCAGCAAACGCTCAACGACCGGGTGACGTCATCACAACGCTCTCTGGAAAGACCATCGAAGTCCTCAACACCGATGCTGAAGGACGCCTCGTTCTTTCTGATGGTCTTTGGAAGGCTGGTGAATTCGACCCAGAATACATCATCGATTTCGCCACCCTCACAGGTGCTTGTGTCGTGGCACTTGGTCACGAAGCAACAGGACTTTGGTCCAATGACGATGACTTCCGAACCCGTATCCACGAAGCTGGAAACGCTGTTGGTGAACTCGCATGGCCTATGCCACTGCTCCCTGCGTTTGAGAAGGAAATGACCGATTCAAAAATCGCAGACACCCGCAACCTTGGCGCAGGCCGCTGGGGCGGTGCAAACACCGCTGCAGCCTTCCTCAAGCAATTTGTCCCAAATCGAAACTACGAGAAGGACGGCGAACAGATTCCATGGGCTCACATGGACATCGCTGGAACCTATTGGGGTGCAAAGACCAACACCATGGTTGGAACCGGTGCCACAGGCGTTCACGTTCGCACCATGTACCATTTGATCACCAACGGATGAGAAGGTTCCTTGAACCCTCGAGGGTGTGG
>JAQXFM010000132.1 GCA_029250305.1 Candidatus Poseidoniaceae archaeon
GATGTCTCTGGAAGTTCAGATTACTTTGATCCAAGTGAATTTGACACTCAAGGAATCGATAACAACAGTTGGCAAATCACCGCAAAAGGCATTCCAACAGATGGCGCAAGCAACATTCAATACACTGGATGCGATGAATCATACAAAATCAACGAAGTCAATGAAACAGGTGTAGCACAAGGCTACAACTGGTACTGCCCAGCCGTCCGCTACAATTCTTGGATTTCAGTGACGAACTCAGCAGGTTTCACCATTGATTGGTTGCTGAAGGAATACAACCCAAGCGATTCCTATGGCGTATCAGCCACGTCTTCGCCAGGAACTCGAAACATTGAGATTGACATCGACATGCAATTCCTTGCTACCTTACCAGATTCCGAACAAACACTGACTGCAAGTTACACCATCTCACCAAGTGGAACGCCACAGGCGAACAAGAATCTGCAGGTCAGGTATGAATTGGATAGCCACCTTGGAAGCCCAACCACCGATGGAAACGGTGAAATTTCGTACTTACTCAATGTCTCAAATGTGGTCGACGACACCCCTTCGAGCGATGATTATACCAGCAACGGTGTGATTGTATGGGATCCTGCAACAGATATTATCGGGGCCACAACCGTTGTTATTGATTTGACCGTGGTAGCAGTTGACCTCGTTGCTCAAGCAGACTCCATCATCGTAACCCGAATTCGTGATGGTGAAGCATCCACTCTCAGCAAAATCACCGGTTATGGCGCCCTACCCGATGACACGATCAGTTTCTCCATCCCGGCACAAAACCGAGGTGTCCTCACATCGCCGGCAACTGAAATCGAAGTCGTCACACCCGATGGAACAAGCATTCGAGAGAACATTCCAGCCATCTCCTCCTACAGCGAGGAGCGGATCACAGTTAATTGGACGGTCCCAAGCGATGCTGCCATTGGCAACCAAACACTCTCCTTCACCGTCGATCCTGATGAATTGGTCACAGAAGATGCAAACCGAAGCAACAATAATGCCGAGATTAACATCTTCATCGGACGGGCCCCTACTGGGTTTTTGGAAGTCGATGAGAACAAATTGACGTTTGAAAACATCACGCTCAATGCAACCCAGAGCTTTGACGAGGACGGCGGTGATGTAGATTGTAAATTCGAAATTGAATCACGACCGGGGCTCATCGATGTGGTTGATGCACCAGACTGCTGGACACAGTGGAACTGGACCGACGATGGAGAATGGCTCGTCACTCTGACCGTTACTGATGAGGAACTCGACATTGATGTGCTCTTCTACAATGTGACCGTCGTCAATCGAAATCCGTACATGAACCTCTCAATGGTGCAAAGCATCGATGTTGAACAGAGAATAACTGTGGATGCGACCGACAGCGGCGACATCGACACCGTTTCGCCCCCCGGCCAGCAGGTGAGCATCTCATGGCCAGGAATGGCATGCGAAGAAGGACTCACTCAGCCAACGTGCACCTTTACGCCGATGGCTGAAGGTCCGATGATGGTGACTGCAGTTGCAACGGATGACGACG
>JAQXFM010000162.1 GCA_029250305.1 Candidatus Poseidoniaceae archaeon
CGTCGGTGTCAACCCACTGTGTTGAATCGCCAGTAAATGCGTCGGCACCGTCGGTGACCAACCACACCGGGCCGTTGGTTCCAGTTGGATCTGGGTCGCTGTATCCGTCGCTGTCGTCATCAGGGCACCCACTTCGATCTTGGCTGGAAGTTCCAGCAACAGTTTCGCATGCATCAGCTCCGAGGGCAACCGTCCATAGAACATCGGGATCGGAGAATGAATCAGTATCGCTGTCTGGGCAACCGTATCGGTCGCCCGTTGATGTACCAACAACAGCAATGCAGCCGTCGGGGGTCACGCCTGCTTGGTTGTCGCCATAGCCATCCCCATCGGTGTCGGCCCATTGTGTGATTTCGTTGATGAATGCGTCTGCTCCATTTGCCACGGTCCATGTTGCATTTGGATCTGAGTATCCATCCCCATCTGTGTCGGGGCAGCCAACTCGGTCTTGTGTAGATGTACCCGGAACGATGAGGCAGTCGTCTTCATCGTCTTCAATGCCATCGAAATCCATGTCTTCAGTCAAATTCACCAAATCTGTGTCGAGGTTGAGTGCGACCGCAAAATGTTGGGGGCCGGTAGGAACGCTTGTACCCAAGACGTGAACTTCCCAACTGCCCTGTGCAGGTGATGCAAAACTCAGGGCACGCAGGTTGTCGAGGTTGTTTGAGAGGTTGGTCCATGTGCCCGACGGGTCTTTGACGGCCAAATCCAAATCGTTGACAAGATTCGTGCTTGCAGCAGGTGTGCTTGCAGGGTCTGTCCAAGAGAGCGCCACTCGCAAGTCCGGTGATGCTGCAGGTACGATGAAACTCCAGCCTCTTTCTTCACTCGTTTGGACTGAATCGCCGTCGATCCATGTGGTGTTCACCGCACTGCGTAAGTCGACCAAGCCCCAGCCTTCGTGAATGTTCGGTGCTGGCTCACCGGCTCCGTTTGTGGATGAGGAATACTGTCCTTGCATGTCTCGGGCAGACGCCGTGAAAATTGCTTTCACCAAGGATGAATTTGGGTCGGAATGGCCTTCATTGTCGATGAGGTGTTGGGTGATCAGTGCCGCAGCTCCTGCAGTGAGGGGGCATGACATACTCGTTCCTCCCATGAATGTGTAATTCGAATTACCCGAGTACGCACCCCATCCAGTGCTGGTCGTCGACCTTGATTTGGTTGAGAGGATGAAACTTCCCGGTGCAGTGATGTCAGGTTTCATTCGCCCATCATCCGTTGGACCTCGGCTTGAAAATCCTGCGAGTCCCTCCGAAGTATCTGCCATCTTGTCGGTGGAGATCGGTGCGGCTGGGAATGATACTGGCCACCATCCACCCCATTGAGACGTGATTGTAGGGCGGTCGTTCTCACCTGCAGCAACAGTAATGACGTTCTTTCCAGTGGCCGGTGAGCCGAGTGAATCATCGTCAATTTCGCCATCAGAATTACCATCGACGCCGCTGTTGCCTGCCGAAAACAGAATCGTCATATTCTGGTACGTTCGAGCGCTGGAATCCGCTTGCATCGAACCAGAGGTGTATGCTCCAGCAACACTCGCTCCCCACGAATTGGTGTGAACGCGACTGCCATTTTCCCATGCAGGTTCAAACATATTGGTGTAATCAGAAGGAATCCCCGTGAGGTAGTAGTCGTTGTCATTGTCACAGTATTGCTCTGTAGCTTGCATGTAAAGCCGGGCTTCAGGTGCTGCACCACGAATGGCCCCTCCAGTATTGGTGCCATCGCCAAGAACCGACCCTGCAACGTGTGTTCCGTGACCGCTGTCAAGATCTTCAGCCCCGTCGTCGTTGCTCGATGCACCACATGAAGAAGTCGTTCCGGGGGACATCGGGAAGGAGACAATATCGACAATGTGGTCCCGCAAATCAGGATGCATGTTGCTGTTATTGACGCCATTGTCGAGCCCTGTATCCGAGACGGTCACGATGATGCCGCTTCCATCGAGTTCACTCCAAGAGGCGTCAATGCCGGACATGATGGTTGGGTCCCACACCTGATCTGTGTTCATCACTGTATCTGCTACGTCGTTGTGGAGCTTGTGCCATGGGCGTTCTTCAATCCATTCAATTTCATCCTGAGCCGCCAGCCAAGCTATCGCTGTTGGCTTGATGATGGCGGTTGCAAAACGCCCTTGGTGGTATTCAAGCACGAGGTCATCCCGGCTGTCGATGCCTTCCGGCAATGTTTCGCCGCTGAGGACAAGGTTTGCGGAGGCCACGCCTTCTCGGACAAAGAGGTTCTCAGTGGTCATTTCCAACCCCGTAATTCCTTTGACGAGGTTTTCCCTCACCTTGTCGACGCTGTCCAGTTGGAGGATGCCTTCGACGTTCAGTTCGGTCAGTTCTTCGATTGTCTGCCCCTGTAAGTTGCAATGGAATCCATTTGGTGGCAAAAACGAATGGCAATCGATGCCTGCTTCCTCGAGTTCATAGAACCAAGGCGATGGCACTGGGAAGGTGTGAGTGATGACAAACCATCCCTCGAGGTTCTCTCCCATTCCGCTCCATGCGGACCATTCGTGCACTGGAATGACCGAAGCGTCTCGATAAATGAGGTCAATTGTACCAGCGCCCTCAGCGGGGTCGAACCATCCGTTTGCGAGGTCACCAGAGGGGTGAAGGTCAACGGTGGATAGCAAATCTAAAT
>JAQXFM010000209.1 GCA_029250305.1 Candidatus Poseidoniaceae archaeon
TGCACTTGAGGAGAAGGCACGGCCGCCATCTTCCCAGTCGTTGCCATTCCCGTTTGAGCCTCGGTTCCATGTGAGTTCATCCTCAATCCAGATGTTTGATTCCATTTCATGCATCGAAAGCATGGAGGAGCCAGAGTTGGATTGGCGTTGGAGTTCAACATTGGCATCAAGGATGGTGGCGTTTGAGGGGAGACCAAGCGCACCAAGGTCCATTCGGAAATGGATGATTGATTCCTTGTTGGAGGTGAGTGTGGAAACCAGTGTGGCTTGATCGCCGTACTTTGTGTTCCGACTGAGTTGATTGGCGTAGGCGTCTTCAATGAAGGCGTTTGGAAGGCCAAGGTCATCGACAAACACTTCGATTGTTGCAGTGTTGTCACCGTTATCGGTGACATCGTGAGCAGGAAGAACGAAGGATTCAGTGGACCAAGAACTCAAGGTGCTGGTTGAGTCCATCGACCGGTAGCGGTAATGAACCAATGTACCATTGTCAAATTGTTCACTTGCAGGCACTTGGTATGAACCAGCGGTCGAAGTGGTTGTGAATGAATTCCACATGTTGGAATAATGCCATTCGAGATCGAGGTCGGTCTTGAATTCCGAATCGAGGGAAAATTGGTATTCAACGGCTTCACCTGAAAGTGAATCGTAGGTAATCATTGGAGCACGAGCCGCGGTGAGAATGAAATCACCCGTCATTAACGCATGGCCATCCTCTGCAAAAGTGGAGTCCATTGAACCGCCAGATCCTGCAGCAGTGCTCGAAGAATCAATGGTAAGCGTCGGCCGATTGTTCGGGTTGGAACTTTCGAGCAACTCGCATGTGTACATGGCACCAGTTCCCGCCACCAGTAAATTCAGTTCGCTGTCGCCGTTCGCAGCCGCTGCTTGAGCATGGGCGGTCACGTTGAGGTTGAATGTCCCGTTTGCAGAGGTCCGGAAAGGAGGCTCCCAAGCTCCTCGGTCGCTGAGACCATCGGCGCCTTGTCCGTCCCATGGGGCGTTTGAATCGCTCTGCATCCATGTTGCTTCTGAATCATTCCAAGAAGCAACGCTTGCAGTATACACATTGATCTGTGTCAATGATACGGAATCAGTTGTGCAGACGAGTCCGAGCGTAGCAGATTGAATCGACGAGGATGAGGTCAGATTCAATGGGAAGGTGAAAAGGAGACGACTTTCGTCAGAGAACTCCGAAATGCCGACGTCACCGGAGACAGATTGGTTCCCGATTGTGTTTGGGCTGGTATCCGAAATAACGGAATCGAAGGTCGGTGCATCGACCGTCGTCACGCTGTAAACGATGGACTGTTCATCCAAGGCAGGTTGATTTGGCACAGCACTGGGCACCAACAGATCGGCAAGAAGGAACATCATCACAAGAAGAAGTGCCGTTGAGGTTCGACGGGTTTCTGACGCGGTACGCATGGGACTCGATGTCCTCTCTGCCTGCGCCATATACTGTCTTTTCGCTTGTATGTCATTCAAACAACCGCGCAGTTCAATTTCATTTCACTTAATTCCACCCAAAAATTCCGTTGATTGAAGGGCCAATGTTGAAGGGCGCTCGCCGTCAAGAGGGACCCATGAGCGAACTCTGGGTTGAGCGTCACAGACCACAGGCCGTGAGTGAAATTCGTGGCCAACATGCCGTTGTTCAACGCTTGGCAGTCTATTCCGAAAAGAAGGAATTCCCTCACCTGCTGTTTGCCGGCCCACCCGGCACTGGAAAAACAACTGCAGCGATGGCTTTGACCAAGGATGTCTTCGGCGAGGAGTACCGCAGAAACCTGCTTGAGATGAACGCATCAGATGAGCGAAAACTGGAAAGCATCCGAACCAAAGTGAAGCAATTCGCACGAACCTCACCCTACGGTGGCGCTCAATTCAAGATCATCTTCCTTGACGAAGCTGACGCGTTGACCAATGACGCTCAAGGGGCGCTTCGCCGCATTATGGAGCAGTACGCTGAAACCTGCAGATTCATCCTCTCTTGCAACTACTCGTCCAAAATCATCGAACCCATCCAATCACGATGCGCTGTGTTTCGATTCAGACCATTGTCGGATGCTGATGTGAACGCTCAAATCCACCATGTCGCCGAAATCGAAGGCGTGAAATTGGAAGAAGATGCGGGTGACGCATTGACCCGTATTTCTCAAGGCGATTTACGCAAAGCGCTAACAGGGCTACAAGTTGCATCGGCCATCAACATGCACATCACACGGGATTTGATCTATGAAACATCGGCCACCGCCCCACCAGAAGCCTTGCATCAGTATCTGATGGCGTGCAGGGACGATGGATTTCATGCTGCACGGCGAAGGCTACGGGAACTGCTCGATCGCTACGGGCTTGCTGGAACTGATTTTGTAAATCAATTGCACCGTGAACTCTACACTGCAGATTTTCTGAACGAGGATGCCAAGCTTGACCTCACCGAATGGATGGCTGAAGTCGAGTACCGTTTGGTCGAAGGTGGCGGAGAACAAATACAACTCGATGCACTCACAGCACGACTTGTGACGCACCTCCGTTGATTTCACTTTCACTTTTTGTGTGAAGGGTCAATGAAAACAACAGGGTCTGTACGCTGACCCAGGAACATGAACGTAACCACAGCCCGCCTCAACGATGCACTTTGTTGGACGCCCCTTGCCCCGTTCATTCGTGCGGTACGCAGGTACCGAATCGGGCGACGGACACGTGAACAGAGCGATGTTCACAGAATCTCTGTGTTGTTGAGTTCAATCATGCTCGCTCATGGCGACATGCTCTCATGACTCATCTGCTTCAGGCAATTCTTCAACGATTCGAAGCGTCCACGTGTAGGTGCGCGTGTTCTCCCAAGGATTTCCATCTTCTGCAATGAGGACAGAAATGGTGTGAGTGCCAATGTTGAGGCCCGTCTCAGACAGCAACACGGCAAAGGGCTGATCGCTCTCGCCGTGTGGCAAAAGATTTGGCGTTCCTGAACTGTTGTCAAGGGTACGACCAGTGTTGATTTGTTCCAAATGTTCGTTCCAGAAAGTAGAGTTGGAAACAAGTTTCTGATTGCTCGCATCGTTATTGTCAAGCTCGACGGCGACGGTGGCACCATCAGAATTTACGTTGTCAGCAAGGCCGAACATCAACCAGACTTCGCCGGAAAGTGTTGCACCTTGTGCCACTGTCCATGTGATTTCGCCATCCTTGCCGTTGTCATTGGCAAACACCAGTTCTGTACCATCGCTCGTTGCCACGGTCCACTCACCAGACAATTGAGGGGCGACAACATCACCCAATGGCGGATTCACCAGCATGAACGAAAGAGCAAGGAAGGTGAACATGTGCAAGAATCCGGATTTAAACCAGGTCCCACGCGTGTAGTGCTCCATGAATCGTTCGGGCATGACCATGCGGTGAACTTGAGGAATGAGCACAATCGCTGCGAGGGGGAGCAAGTAGAGGATGTCTGATTTCTCTGGATCAGTCCGTGGCATCAAGAAGTAGCGCATCAGCAGCGACACAACAATGGAAAATGTCAACACAAGCCACATCGATGCTGTGTCTGCTCGTTCCTTTGCCACATAGGTTACTGGGTCGAAGGCTTCAATCCCCATGTCTTTCCCAGTCCGGCGTTTTTTCCGCTCCTGAGTGCCATCAGAGGACCTGCGTTTCTGTTCAGCAGCGGCCGCCGCCATCGCCGTGTTGAGGTCCACCATGGACCGCCCTGTGGCGTGAAGTGAATGAAGGCTACGGTCAAAATACCATCTTGAATCGGCCGTACCCTTCAAAGGGGGAAGGCGGCACGGGGG
>JAQXFM010000212.1 GCA_029250305.1 Candidatus Poseidoniaceae archaeon
GGTGGTTGTTTAATCACCCAAAGCAAGGAACTTGCTGAAAAGATTTCATTCTTGCAAAATGCCGTTGGTGCAGTTCCAGCGCCGATGGATTGCTTCCTCATCCTCCGAGGACTGCGAACACTCGCTTTACGAATGAACCGTCACTGCGAAAGTGCACAGGCATTGGCAGAACGATTGCAAGACAATGAAAAGGTCACTCGCCTCTTTTACCCAGGGCTGAAAAGCCACCCAACCCATGAAATCGCACAGCGACAAATGAACGCCTTTGGTGGCATCATTTCGTTAGAGGTCAAAGGAGGAGAAGCAGGTGCTCGAGCGTTTGCAGCACAGTTGAAACTGTTTGCGACTGCAGAAAGTTTGGGTGGAATCGAATCGCTCATCAACCATCCATGGACAATGACGCATGCAGCAATCCCAGAAAAGCAACGCTATGATGCAGGCATGACACCGGGCTTGATCCGTTTGTCGGTTGGCATCGAAGACATGGAAGACCTGTGGCAAGATCTTGTGAACGCTCTTGAAACGCTCTAATCAGGTGCATTGAGTTTGACGATTCATCTCCGTGCAATCGCTTTGACTCGATGCCCCGGTGAATTTCTGCATTTCGAAAACCGCTCATGGAGGCATACACAGGGCGAAGCCTTGATGCAAGGAAGGCGTGAGGAGCCATCATCCGAGGTGGCTCAATGGCAGGCGAAGATGTTGTGATTGATCCTTGGGGCAGCGCCCAGTCAACGGATTATGATCGCATCATTGAGCAATTTGGTTTGTCCTCGATGGAGGGCGTAACGGTCGATTCCCCTTCTCGCCTCCACCGACGTGGCATTGTTTTTGCTCACCGAGAGTTGGATACGGTGCTCGAGGCACAACGAAGGGGCGACAGCTTTGGGGTTCTCACTGGCCTCATGCCGAGTGGGCAAATGCACCTTGGCCATTCCATGGTCATTGATCAGGTCAAGTGGTTCCAACAGCAAGGTGGCGACGTCACCATTGCAGTTGCCGACCTCGAAAGCCAAGCAACCAGAGGCGTTTCCTTGGAAAAAGGGCGAGCCATCGCTCTCCAAGAATACATTGCCAACTATGCGGCGCTTGGTTTGGATGTTGAGCGAACCAATGTCTACTTCCAATCATCTCGACCGATTGTTCAAAGGCTCGGATTCCAACTTGGAAAGCGAACTAACTTGAATGAATTTGAAGCGATTTACGGGTTCGGCGGGGAAACAAACCTCGCCCACGTCCAAGCACCTATGGTCCAAGTAGGCGACATCTTACATCCTCAAACCGAGGATTATGGTGGCCTGCGTCCAATTGTTGTTCCCGTCGGGGTCGACCAAGATCCTCACCTTCGGTTGACCCGGGGCCTCGCGTCGAAAACCAACTGGTTCAATGTCAGCGATGGGAAACATTCTGGCGTGAGCATCACCCTTTCTGTCCATGATGAAAACGCTGCTGTGCTGGGTCAATTGCCAAATGGACGAATGGATAAACAGCGTCTCAAGGAAACCTTTGATGGCATTGTCAAATGCATGACTGAACTCGGTTACTCTGACATTCAATCAAATCCGAAACAAGGTACGGTCAACGTGCCAAGCGCAACAAAGCGCGATAAAACCACCATTCGAATGAAACTGTTAGCTCATGAACGTCAGTTGGGCGGCATGGGTCTGCTTGCACCTTCGTCGACATACCACCACTTCGCTGTCGGAATGACTGGTGACAAAATGAGCAGCAGTCAGCCGAAAACCACCCTCTTCCTCGGCGACGATTTGTCGACTGTGGAAAAGAAAATCAAGCGTGCGTTTTCTGGCGGTCAATCGACCGTTGAAGAACACCGACGCCTCGGTGGAAATCCCGACATTGACGTCGCCTATCAGTACATGATGTACTTCTTTGAAGAAGACGACGACTACCTCGCAGAGATCAATTCCGAATACCGTGCAGGAAACATCTTGGCTGGTGAAATGAAGCAACTGTGCATCGATCGTGCCGTGGATTGGTTGGGCCAACTTCATGAGATGCGTGATCAAACTGCGCATTTAGTCAAGGATTTCTTGGCTGAAGACGCTCGATAATCAGGGTTCATCATCTGATGAAAACACTGCAGGATCAGGCCCAACTGGCAACGCTAACAACTCCTCATCTGTCAAGTCTCGATGCGTGGCATCATCGTGCATGATCATTGAATGGCCATGTGGGTCAAGCAACTCAAGGGTGAGTGGGCCAGTGCCCGCATCGCCCGCTGAATTGATTCGCATCAACATGTCCATCAATTTCTCGACAGACTCCAGCGCTTCGGCAAGGGTCGCCTCATCGAGCGGTGCTTCGCTCTTGATTCGCTCGACTTCTGACTGAACATCTCGGAGCACCATGTGAATGATGTCGACAAATCGTTTGAGCACGCCCTCGACATTGCTCACATACCCGGTTGCGTTGCTGCCCGGTGCGACTTCCAAATCCAATTCCAACACCTTCACTGTGCATGATGAAGAGCGAATCACACGTGCCGATAGGAGATCTCTTGAATTGACTTCAATGCGCCATCCACCTGCCTTTTTACCTTCAGCAGGGATGAAGTCAGTCTGTCGCCAGCCGCACGAATGGCACATGACAGTGACTTGTGTGTGTTCGCCAAAGTAGGGGATTTCGTCCACATGGGCAATCATGAACACCTTGCCCGGAACGCTGCAGATGGGGCATGGAATGTTGACTGGCTGTTCTTCCATTACAATCCAACCTCATTGAAATTTCCCGGCTCAACAGCAAATGCTTCCATTTCCACGCCGTTTACACCTCGGCAACCCGGGGGGAGCAAGAGCAGGCGTGTGCTCGTCATTTTGAGAATCTCGCCGCCGAGGTCGTTCTTGATGAACCCGTTGAGTTGGTCAATGGCTGCGTTGAATTCGATCGTCCGTTTCATCAATCGGTTCATTTCGACGATGACAGCATGCCCATCTGCAAGCCAGTCAAGCAAGGGAGGGCATCCAGTGAGGTCATTGAGCACAGCACGGTGGAGCACAAGTCCGCCTCCTTCAACGGGGATTGGTGGGTGAGGGTAGCGCTTGCCTAAATCGTGAAATTTGGCAGTCGTGGTTGGTGGAGCCACGGCCGCTTGTTGATGCATACTTGGCATCTCGAAGCTTCGCAGCGGTGCATCGACTTCAACGCCCGCTTTCGCAGCCTCATCCTCTCGCCGAATCATCTCATCGGCTTTTGCTAACACATCCAAATCCGGCATCGATGGTACGGTGGGAGCAGGTGGAGCGGACGGTTCGGAAGACTCCGCTGGAGGTGCCGGCGGAGTGGCCGGTTGCGTGAAGGCGTCGAGTGAGGCCTGAGCCTCATCGCGTTTCCCCTTCTTCCGTCGGCGCATGAGTTGACATTGGAGGCGGCACCTCAAGAAGACTCCCATGCTTTCGCAACAAACCTCCGAGTTTGCATCCACTCATGCTTCATCCGCAGGGTTCGGCGGGTTGATAAGGGGCGGTCAATAACAAAACTCTACGCCTCAACCTTCAAGAGGTGTCGGCATAGAGAAGGGATTGATGATGATGGAGAACCAACCAACCGTAATGAAAACTGGAACAAGCACACTCGGCATCACCTTCGACGGTG
>JAQXFM010000213.1 GCA_029250305.1 Candidatus Poseidoniaceae archaeon
CCGGTCAAGGGTCACTTCCCAGTTAGAATCACTCGGTACGCTCGATGTTAGTCCAAACGAGAGGACCGTCGGGTCGTTCGATGTTTCATCCACGACGGCTAAGACCAGTTCTGGTGTGCCATCGAGGGCGAGGTCAGCCACGAGGGGTTGCGTAATCGAGAGGTGGTTGCTCTGCGATGTCGGTGCGTGCGGGCTTTGGATGCCAATTCGATAGTCAATGTCCGTATAACTCCAATATTGCTCATTTTCGTGGCCAGATTGCTGCCAACCTGATTCGCTGCACTCGAGCTCGGGGGACCATACTTCGATGTTGAGGGCGTTGTCAGTGTCGTACACGAGCACGATCTCCTGCCGTCCGTCTTGGTCGACATCGACGATGGCGGGTGTGGATCGTACATCGTTGGTTTCTCCAATGTTCACTTCCCATGCTAGTTTTGCATCATCCCCTGAAACGAGACTCAGGTAGGTGTTTGTTCCATCGTTGTGAACAAGAACTGCGAAGAGGTCATCTTCTGCGCAGCGTTCCTTGGCTGCCTCTGGTGCAGTGATGCTCGCTGAAAAGTCCGCAATGATGGAGCCGTACAAGTCGCTTCCATCATCAAGAGCTTCCCAGTTGACGCCAGGGTTTTCGATGGTCCCGAGGACGGTGACCTCATCAACGGAGCCGTCTACAGGGCCGCCTTCAGGTCCGTGAGCAGGCATGCTCCCGTTGTGTGTGGGAGTGTGGCCAAATTGACCCCATGGTTGTTCGAGACCAGTCCAATAAGAATCTGTACCCGTTTGCATGCTCGTGTGTTCCTCATCCAAGTTCAGGGATGGATTTGGAGCGACAAGAAGGGGTGACAGCGACGCCAGGATGAACATCAAAACAGGCACCAGCGCCGAGGCGAATTTCCGCCCGCTGTCCTGCGTTTCGCTGGTCATGAATGCACAGCAGGTTCCGGGGGTTGTTATGGGTTATGGCGGTCTGCCTCCAAAAGTAGTGATTCTTCTTGGCGCAGAGGTATCCCAAAACAGGTTGATGTAGCGTGGTTTTATCCATCTTCTTGCCTCGGTGTTATGCGAGTGCATTAAATAGAGGTCGTTGGTGGCAAAACTGACTACGGTCGACTTCTCTCCAGAGGCGAGTGCCGGTGAAGGACGGAATGGGTTCCCCACTCCTCTTCACATCTTGCTTCCGAGCGGTCTTCCGCAGAGGTGAACATAATGTACAAAATCGTATCGAGGGAAGACACAATCCGCATTCCTGCTGAATACATGCGCAAGGGCGCATCCTTGAACGACCACATCGATCGTCTTTCGATGACAGCATTCGAAGGCCGATTTGATGAAGACAACCGTTTCATCCTCCTCACCACCAACCACGAACCCTTGGGTCGCGGTCGAATCATTCACGGAGACGGTGCGATCTACCAGCGAGTTCGTTTCGATGCAGTTCTGTTCTGCATGGAAGACTACGAAGTCGTCGAAGGGGCGGTTTCCGAAGTGAACGAATTCGGTGCGTTTGTCCGAATTGGCCCAATGGAAGCCCTCCTCCACAAATCACAAATCATGGAAGACATGGTCGACGCTAACGTTGGCATGGGATGGATTGAAGGCCGACAAACCGGTCGCAGAATTGGCGTCGGTAACTCAGTGCGCGCCCGTATCGTATCACTTTCACCAGATACCTCTGACCCCCGACGCTCCAAGATTGGTTTGACAAGCAAGCAACCTGGTCTCGGCTGCCACAGCTGGCTCGATGAGGACAACGAATGAGGTGATGATGCATGGCTAAGAATCCGTTTGCATGTGCTGAATGCCACCTCGTCTTGGAAGACGGTGTCGACCAATGCCCTCGTCATCCATCCGCTAAAGTTTCGACCGATCACCAAGGCTATGTGATCATCGTGAATCCAAACCGCTCAGAAATTGCCAAGCGTTTGGAAGTTGAACTACCCGGCAAGTATGCTCTCAAAGTAAGCAACCGATAAGGAGATGAACAGTATGGAAGTAACAAACAGAATCGAAAACAAACTACTCAACCGTGTGGAAATCAGTTTCCGCTGGCAACACCTCGGAATGGCCACTCCTTCTCGCAAGGAAGTCATGGATCTTGTTCGGACCCTTGAACCTGGATCGAACCCAGACTGCATTGTTGTCAAGGACTGCAACACACGCTTTGGTCAGCCATTGACCACCGGTATGGCATACATCTACAACGACCAAGACGCAATGAACGTTGAGCCAGAATACATTCACAAGCGACACGAGCAATTCTGGACCCCAAAGGCACCAGAATCCGAGGAATCCTCTGAAGGAGGTGACGAGTGATGGGCGACGGTCCTAAAGCTGGCGCAAAGTGGTCCAAGTACACCGTTGGTGAAGACGGTACTTTGACTCGCAACGCAGAGTTCTGCCCAGAATGTGGCCCAGGTGTGTTCTTGGGCGTTCACAAAGATCGCAAATCCTGCGGTCGCTGTGGACACACCGTGACAAACGAGTGATTTTTACCCTGGAATATTGCTTGCTCTTTACGAACAACCTGAGCGCAAGCGCCGAATTTCCCTCCATGTTCTCGATTGTGTGGTCACAAGGCTGAGTCGATCCATTCACCGTTGTTCAGCAACATCATCACGCGCCGTTCGACTGAGAGAATGTGAACCGGAATCTCAGGCATTGAAGTGCGCTCTACGCCCTCGGCGGACAACCGTAGTTCCTCACGCCAACCAGCAACACGCCACGCTCGTTCTTCCTCGCTCCAAAAGGCATGTTGAACGGGGCCGGCGAGTTTTCCTTCAACCAATGTGACGCCTCCATCCAACCACACAACGGCACCGTCATCGTAGACCAACAGTTCATGGATGCCATCTGAGTAGACCTGTTGGAGAACTCCATCGTAGTGGAACACATGCATCGAAAGTAAATCTCCTGAACTCATATCGTAGGATTGGGTGCCACCGCCTCGTGACCAGACCTTCAATTGGTCCTTTGAGTGGGTGATCGAAACAATGTCGTTTGCCCGTGGTAGTTTCTTCAGTTCTGCCCATGTTGGGAGTTCCACACGCCAGTGTTCTCCAGCGTCCCTCCCCATTGCATAGATGCCTTTGCTGTACAGGACGAATGCGAATCCGGTAGGATGCCCGCACAACGCTAACGGTTCAGCATCGAGGACATGGGACCACGCTGAGCCCGCAGGGTGGAGTGCCGCATCGATGCTCGTTCGGGTGCGCAAATCACCTCGCTCAACACCATCTTTGAGAGGTGCATCACACTCAAATGCTGACATTCTTGCCATCAAAAGTTCATGATCCACCCACGTTGCAACAACAACCCCGTTAGTTATGCAGGTGTGCCTAACGCCCATTGGAAACGGCTTTCGGACTTCACCAGTGGGCGATAGCGCTGCATCGAGGTGCTGAAATTCGCCAT
>JAQXFM010000229.1 GCA_029250305.1 Candidatus Poseidoniaceae archaeon
CGAAACGCCCTCGTTGTTCGATTCTGCGATGTCTGTGTTGCCCTTTCTGGAGGCGCAGGAACCCTTTCAGAAATTTCACTGGCATGGCAGTTTGAGCGGCCTGTAGCCGTGATGTCTAACTCCGGTGGATGGTCAGAGAGACTTTCAGGGATGGCATTGGATCACCGACAACCGCCCATCAATGGATTTGAAGAAGTGAGTCAAGTGATCGATTGGATAAAACACCAACTTGATACATAATTCAACAAATCTTTGTGAGTTTGAACCCAATCTAAACGAACTTGTTGGGTTGTATTCAAGGGGCCCCCTTATGCTCGTATACGTGAACATGGGTACCCTTGTATGCATATTTTTTCCTGAATTCATCACCGTTCATGGTGAGAGTCAGAGTGCCTTTGGTTCGCAAGGCGGGCAGGCTGCAAGATGATCTGCTGAGAAAGCGTCGCATTGATGAAGCCCCTTGGCATGGAACATCCATGCAGATTGGCCACACCACCGCAGATGGCTCGCAAGCCTACACCCACACCGTGCCTCAATTCGGACTTGGCGTCTTTTTGATGTCAGAGCCGGGAGAATGCAAGGCCTCCGTCTTGGCTGCGTTAGCGGCTGGCTACACGCACATCGACACCGCTCGAGCCTACGCCAATGAACACGAAGTGGGCCAAGCAATCAAAGAGGCTGGCGTCGAGCGCGAATCCCTGTTCATCACCACCAAACTCCGCCGTGGTCACGCCGTTGGCTACGAAGACACCCTCGAGCATTGCAGAACATCGCTCGAACTGCTTGACACCGACTACATCGATCTCTACCTCGTTCACGCACCGCCCGAAGACCCTGAACACCGCGCTCCAGTGTGGAAAGCGATGGAACACTGCCTCGAGCAAGGATGGGTCAAAGCGATTGGTGTATCGAACTACGGCGCTCCCCATCTTGAAGCAATGAAAGCCTACGCCACCTACCTTCCGGCCGTGAACCAAGTCGAATTCAACCCATGGCTGCAGCGCCCGCACCTCAAGCAAGCGACAGAAGCCATCGGTGCCAAGGTGATGGCTTACTCTCCACTCGCCCGAGGCCACAAGGTGGAGGATCCTGAACTCGGTGCAATTGCCGAGCGTTTGGGAGCGACCCCTGCACAAGTGGCGATCAAGTTCTGCTACGATGAAGGTTGCATCACCATTCCAAAATCAAGCAACCCTGCCCGCATTGTTGAGAATTTGGCCTCGCTTGAAGTTGACATTTCAGGTGAAATCGACGCCATTCGAGCGCTTGAATGCGACTACATCTCGGGCTGGGACCCAACCACCGAGGCCTGAGATAAACCAAAGAAGCGCAGGCGTTCTCAATCAAGCATGGCCGCCATCAACCTGGCAGAGAAGTTGAGCACTTTCAGTGACCTTTGGAGCCCTCGCGTCGTCGCTGAGATGAACGATTATCAGTTCAAGCTGGCGAAACTCGAAGGCGAGTTTGTCTGGCACAATCACGAAGACACCGATGAGGTGTTCATCGTCGTCAAAGGCTCAATGGACATCGAAATGGAGCAC
>JAQXFM010000235.1 GCA_029250305.1 Candidatus Poseidoniaceae archaeon
GGTTCTTTTTACGGTGCATTCAAGGATTGGTTTTTGCTGGGCAGGATGTAGGGGGCCCTGCCCCTTCGGTGATGCACCATGGAACACCCACTCTCAATGTCGTATGGACCGCTGCCTGGTTGGGTCTTGTTGCTTGTTCTAGGCGGCATCTCTGGTGGGTTTTTCCTCTATCAAGTCGTCAAGGCCACTCGATTGGTGATGATCGGTGCACCAGACGATCGATTCGACAACTGGGGCGCACGGATTAAGGAGGTCATCACTGGATGGCTTGGGCAAAAGCGGGTCCTAGAGGACAAAATCGCAGGTGGTATTCACGTGCTCATGTTTTGGGGCTTCTTGATGCTTTCAACCGACATGTTTGATCTCGCTACTGCAAACTATTTTTCCCACAACATCCTTCCTGATGTCATTCGAGGGCCTTGGAACCTCATTGTTGAGACTGGTTACACCATTGCCTTGGTCGGCTGCGTTGCTGCGTTGCTCCGCAGGGTCGTGTTCACTCCTGAAAAACTCAAGGGCAAATCTCAGTTAGAAGGCAACTTCATTCTCGTGCTCATCATGACAATCACCCTCACTTCCTTCGTGGTCGAAGCAGGCGAAGCAGGCGTTTCTTCAACATGGGAGCCCATCGGCGCATGGGTTGCTGACAGCCTCACGCCAAGCACCGCACTTGTGGTCGCATCGTATTGGGCGCACATGCTCGCTATCTCCACCTTCCTTTTCTTGATTCCATTGTCAAAGCACATGCACTTGGTCATGGCTTTCCCGAACGTGTTCTTCCATGACATGCGCCCAATGGCAACCATGGAACCATTGGCACGGGGCGAAGATGGAAAGGCAGTTTTGCTCGACGATTTGGACATCGAATCCTTTGGGACAGTGAACTACACCGACCTCACATGGCGCAACCTCATCGATGGTTGGGCTTGCACCTCATGCGCACGGTGTCAAGATGTGTGCCCTGCCTACGCCAGTGGTAAAGCGCTCAATCCAATGCAAATTATCCATGATGTTCGCCATTACGCAAATGAAAACTCCTCTGTGTTGATGGCAGGGGAAACGCCGGAGCAAGACATGATTGCACGGTTTGGTGAAGACGCTATTTGGGCGTGTACGACCTGCCATGCTTGCGTTGAAGCCTGCCCAATCTACATAGACCATGTGCCTAAACTCACTGACGCACGCCGTCACTTGATGATGGAGCGAATGGAATTCGATGAAAGCGTCGAAGACACGATCATGCCGCTCATGGCAACCATCGAGAACCTCGAATCTGACTCAAACCCGTACGGCCTCCCTGCTCACGAGCGCGGTGACTGGGCTGAAGGACTGGATGTCAAGGTGGCTGAACCTGCAGAATACATCTACTTCGCAGGCTGCGCTGCATCGTTTGACGAGCGCAACAAGAAGGTGGCCCGTGACACCATCAGCGTCATGAAAGAAGCCGGTCTGGATGTTGGAATTCTTGGCATGCAAGAAGGCTGCAGCGGTGACTCCGCTCGACGGGCCGGCAATGAATACCTGTTCCAAATGTTGGCTGAAACCAACCTCGCTACCTTTGAGGAAATTGGTGTCAAGAAAATTGTGGCTTCATGCCCGCACTGTTTCCATACCCTCGGAAAGGAGTACAAGGATTACGGCGGTGAAGACATCGAAGTCATGCACCACTCGCAACTCATCAACCACCTGCAAAAGGAAGGAAAACTCCCTGATCCTAAGCACGATCCCTCGGTCACCTTCCACGACCCATGCTACCTCGGTCGAATTGGTGGCGAATTGGATGCACCTCGAAACGCTATTGGTGGCGTCGATGTTGAAATCGAGCGCCATGGCAAGCAATCGTTCTGCTGCGGTGCTGGTGGCGCACAAATGTGGATGGAAGAGCATGTTGATGACGGATATGACAAAGTTAACGTAATCCGTTCAAAGGAAATTGCAGCGACTGGAGCAA
>JAQXFM010000091.1 GCA_029250305.1 Candidatus Poseidoniaceae archaeon
AGTCGATTTGGTTTGGGCAAGCAAGGCGAGGTGTCTGAAAGTAACAGCGGTCGCTTGAGCGGCCATCCCTTCTTCAACGGCAGCCATCCGCATGGCGCCTGCTGCATCTTCAACCTGCACCCGCTGCCTGCGGCTTAATCCGTCGTCAGATAATTCAACTTCGAAATCCCTTGCTGCAAGACGTTCATATTCGTCAGCCAGGTTGACAAGGCTCATGCCCGTATCAAACTCAATCGCCTTGTTCGGTTTGGATTTCGCCACCAAGAGTCGGAGGATCTCTGGAGGCACCAGGTCCAATGCTTCGATTGGGCCAATTGTGTTGCCTGCAGAGGATGACATAGCGCCTTGACCTTTGAGGCTGATCCATTCATAGGTAAGTGGGTGAGGTGGCTCGTGGCCGAGGATTTGTACAATTTCTCTTCCTGTCGCATACGAGCCTCCTGCTGCACCGTGGTCTTTTCCGAACGGCTCACATGTGACGCCAATCCATCCCCACTTTGCTGGCCAATCAATTCGCCATGGCAGTTTCCCTTCACCTTTGGAAATGTCTGAAGAGCCCGTCTCACCGTGGCTGTCCTTCCAATGGACGAGTGGGTATTCGTACCCGGTGACGGTTACGCCGTCGAGCGATCCTTTCGAATTAAGAGGGCTCCAAGGGAACCAACTTTCAGGCAATTCACGGCTCGAAATTCGCTCGATGGCTTCCCTGATGTCATCAGCTCGGTCGCACGCAATTTTTGCCAATGCATCGAATCGACCCGATTGGTAGGATTCGAGGTTGTCGATGATTCTCGGTCGAACACCAATCTGTTCCAATGCTTGGAGAAATGGCTTCAGGAAATGATCGCCATAGGTCCATCCTTCCTTTTCGAAACGACCCCAGTCGGGGTTGCCATCAGCGTCAGGTGCGGGGATGGAGCCGAGTTGGTGGCCGATGAATTGCTCATACTCGGGTCCAAGGAAATCATACACCTTCCGCAAGGGATCGGCTGTATCAACAATGAACACAAATTCGACATCGAGGCCCGCATTTCGGGCGGCTCGGGCAATCATGTCACCTGTGAGAATTTCTCGCAAGTGGCCGATATGGAATTCACCGCTTGGCGTAATGCCAGTTGAGACAATGTGCTTGTCACCCTTATGGCTCAGCGCCTTCGCCGCCACATCTGCCCAGTGCATGCATCTTCACCTCAAACAGGAACGGCGCGAATGATGCCTCTGAGCGGGACATCCTTGATTTCGTTTCGAGTGGTTTTGTTGACGAGCACCACTGCAAGACCGACTTCGCCACCGACGGCTCGAATCGCTTCGATGGTTTTGCCCATTGTTACACCTGAAGAAAGCACATCGTCAATAATGACGACTTTCTTTCCCGCCACTTTGCCATACTTGTTGGAAAGGACACCCTGGCCGTCTTCACCCTCAACGTTTCTGAAAATGGTGAATTCTGCGCCAAGGTTGCGTGCAACTTCGTGAGCGAATGTGATGCCGTTGATCGAGATGCCAACCACCGTGTCGATGTCAGCGAGGCCAAGTTCTTCATCTGCGACATCAGCCATTATGGTGCCAACTGCAGCGATTCGCTCAGGTCGAACACCGATGCTTCGCCAGCCGATTCGCACATCGGTCGGGCGGTCCTCAGTGCCACCTTCCGTCAAAAGCCACGAAATGGTGTCTTGTGAGAGTGAAAGTTCATCTGCAATTTGCTGAGAATTTAACCCCTCTTTCCGCATGCCAAATGCTTGTGCTCTTAGTTCTTCGATGCTCAACACCATACTTCTCATGCTGGGCTGAAGACTCAACCTCATGAATCCTTTGCCCGTTCGCCTCCGATGGCTTCAAGATAGAGCGGCACAGGCCTTGACGCATGAGCGACTTCGATTACGAGTCCCTGCTCGACCGAGCACGAGAGAACATCCCAGAGGAAATCTCATCTCGTTCACGATGGCGATTGCCTCCCCCGCAAATTCTAATCGAGGGGCAGAACACGATTTTCCGTAATTTCAATGAAGTCGTTTCCATGATGGATCGTGATGACAATCATGTCTATCAATACATTCTCAACGAATTGGGCACTTCTGGTTCTCGTGATGGGCCTCGTGCTCGATTCAAAGGGCGGATTCCTCCGAAGCGAATTAAAAAGACAATTGCAAACTACGTCAATGCCTACATCAAATGTAGCCAGTGCTCGGCACCAGATACACACTTTGTGAAACAAGATCGAACCACGCTCCTCAAGTGCCAAGCATGTGGTGCGACTCGACCGGTCAAACTTTGAACCGGCAACCTTTCTATAGAGGAATTCTGTGCACATTGTGTTACTTTTTTCCTCGGAAACAATTCAGTTGTTTCAGGCCCTCCAATGCATAACATAAATGGAGAGGCCTGTTAGGCCAAACCATGCGAGCCAAGGCTCTAATGCTCTGTTTCTTTGTCGTC
>JAQXFM010000252.1 GCA_029250305.1 Candidatus Poseidoniaceae archaeon
GGATTCCGGAGCCCGCGGTGTCATTGTGACCCTCGCTGGAAAACTGACCGGTTCTCGAAACCGAACAGAGAAGTACATTCGTGGCCACGTGAAGTACTGCGGTGAAACCGCATTGCAACATATGGACACCGGCTACTCAGTGGCTGTCAAGAAGTTGGGAACCATTGGCTGCACCGTTGCAATCATGCGACCAGGCACCAAACTCCCTCACGAAATCAGCATCTTCTCTGATGAAGAACTGCGCATCCGTGCAGAACAAGCTGAAGCAGCCAACGCTGCAGCACCTGCGGGGGCGAGCGAATGAGCTTCGTTTCCAACCGTGAGATCGCTTCCATGAGCAAGGACGCTCGAGAAGCACGCATGCTTGAACTCCAAGAAGAGTTGTTGCAACTCCGTGCTGAAAAGGCACTGGGTGGCACCCCATCCAACATCGGTGCATACAAGGCGACCCGCCGAAGTATTGCCCGACTCAAAACACACATGAGTCAATGAAGTGAACCCACAGGAGAAGATTGACAATGGCGGCTATTTGTAACATATGCGGACTCCCTGACGAGTTGTGCATCTGTCAAGAAATTGCCAAGGAACAACAACGAGCCATCCTTTCAACCGACCGACGACGATATGGAAAAATTGTAACCAAGGTAGAAGGAATCGAAGACTCAGCTATTGACATTAACAAACTTGCCAAGATTCTCAAAAACAAATGCGCAGCCGGTGGTACAGTGAAAGGACGAACAATCGAACTCCAAGGCGACCACAAGAAGAAAGCGGCTGGCGTACTCAAAAACGAAGGATTCAATGTAGAGGTGCGATGATATGACACACTACAACAGCACATGGATCGGTTCGACGATGAACATCGTTGAATCAAACGACCCGACCTTGGTCGGACGAACGGGCTTGGTTTTGGATGAAACCAAGAACACCCTGGTCATGCTCGAAAAGGATTCCACAATCCGAATCGGCAAGGCTGGCATCAAATTTACCCTCGACAGCAGCGATGTTGTCGTTCAAGGCGCACTGGTTGGTCAGCGCCCAGAAGATAGAACCAACCGAAAATACAGGATGGCCTGATACTATGCGAGACATCGGAGTAGACGTGAAAAACCCCACAGATGAGTGGGACGGAGATGCAAACTGCCCCTTCTATGGAAGCCTACGCCTACGTGGCCAGGTTTTGGAAGGAACTGTTTCCAGCCTCGGTATGCAAAAGACGATCACCATTGAGCGAAACAACGTTCGCTACATGGAGAAGTACGAACGATTCGAAAAGCGAACAAGTGTTCTCTCTGCTCACCTGCCAGCGTGCATCGGTGAAGTGGCAGTGGGTGACACAGTCAAGGTCATGGAATGCCGTCCTCTCTCGAAGACGGTTTCATTCTGCGTCATCGAAACCACTGGAGGTGAGGCCTGATGCGTGGAATCGCTGGACGCCAAACCCGTGGATTGCCAACGGCTGCACGTTTGCACGTCGCTGACAACACAGGCGCAAAGATCGTTCAAATCATCAACATTCTCAAGCTCGGTAACACCATCCGTCGTTACCCTGCTGGTGGCGTTGGTGACCTTGCCAAGGTCTCCGTGAAGAAGGGTACACCTGAAACACGACGCCAAATGTTCAACGCCGTCATCATCCGACAACGCCGGCCATTCCGCCGAGTCGATGGTACATGGGTCCAATTCGAAGACAACGCTTGCGTGATCACCAACGAAAAGGGCGATGTGCAAGGGTCGGATATCAAGGGGCCTGTGTCCCGTGAGGCCGCAGAGCGCTGGCCACGTATCGCTGCAAACGCAAAGCAAATCATTTGAGGTGAAATTATGGTAAAAAGTATGAAACCAGGAAAGCAACGAAAGGCGCACTTCAACGCGCCAATGCACGAGAAGCGAAAGCGGGTTGCCGCTCGCCTCCAACTCAAAGACCGAGATGAGCGCTTCGACGGTGTCCGCACCGTCACCGTTCGTGTCGGAGACACCGTGAAGGTTGTTCGTGGCGATCTCGCCAACGGCGGCAAGCGACACGGCGGAAAGCGAGGCGCAGATCCACTTGTTGGAACTGTGATTCGAATTGATTCAGAAAAGGGCCGCCTTTACATCGAAGGTGCCAAGGCCTCCAAGGCCGACAACAAAGAAGAGGCGGTTCCGGTCCACTCTTCCAATGTCGTCGTCGTCCGTTTGGACGAGACTGACAAGTTGCGAATGCAACAACTCACCGGGAACAGGAGCTGAAGAATATGGGAAGCAGTAACCACTTGAAGCGATTGGCCATGCCACGAAGCTGGCCACTCCCTCGTAAGACCACGATCTGGGTAACACGTCCAACACCGGGCGCTCACCCTCTGGAATTGTGCATGCCAATCAACCTCGTCATCCGTGACGTTCTCGGCTTTGCACGCTCAACCCGTGAAGTTCGACACATCCTCCACAACGGATTGGCCATGATTGACGGCCGAGTCTGCAAGGAAACCCGACGTGGTGTCGGTTTGATGGACGTACTGTCCCTTGGCGACAACCACTACCGATGTGTTCTCGACCACAACGGTCGACTTCGCTACCGCCCAATCTCCGCTGATGAAGCTGGATGGAAGGTTTGCCGAATTGAAGGCAAGAGCACCATCAAGGGCGGCAAGACCCAACTCAACCTCCACGACGGACGCAACATCATCGTCGATGATGCTGCAGAATACTCAACTGGAAGTTCACTCAAACTTGCGCTTCCAAGCCAAGACATCATTGAACACATCAAGTTCGCTGAAGGCGTTCGCTGCTACCTCATCGGTGGTGCACACGTTGGTGGTTTCGCAAACATGACCTCGTTCGAAGTCAAGCGATCCAGCATGGCAAACGAAGTTCAGTTCGACGATTTCGGTACTGTTGCCAGCAACGTCTTCGCTGTTGGTGACGCAACCCTCCCAAACACAGAGGTGGTTGAGTGAGCGAGACTGTCAACCCAATGACTGTTCCACGCATCACCAAGGTGAGCGTAAACATCGGTGTCGGCGAAGGTGGAGAACGCCTCGTCAACGCTGAGAGCGTTCTCGAACTCGTGACCGGTGTCAAGCCACAACGAACCCTTGGACGAATCCAAAACCGGGACCTCAAGGTCCGACAAGGCGCACCAATTGGTTGCAAGGCAACCATGCGCTCCAAAGAAGACATCAAGAAGTTCTTGACCGATGCTTTCTGGGTCCGAGAAAACTTGATTCCAACATGGAACTTTGACCGAGAGGGTAACCTCTCGTTCGGTGTCCGTGACTACACAGACTTCCCCGGACAAAAATACAATCCTGACATCGGTATCTACGGTATGGACATCACCGTCGTTCTTGAACGACCAGGCCACCGTGTGAGCCGCCGACGCCGTGCTAAGGGCAAGGTCGGAATGGACCACCGTGTCACACCTGACGAATCCCGTGCCTGGTTCGTAGAAAACTACGGCATCACCATCATGGAGGAATGAATATGGCAAGAGATCATGGAGAACGAATTGGCCGCACAAACGGCTGCCGACGCTGCGGACGACGACGTGGAATGATTCGACGACACGGATTGCGTGTTTGTCGACAATGTTTCCGCGACATCGCACCTTCGATTGGCTTCAAGAAAATGAATTAAGGAGGAGAAAGATATGCAATTTGATCCACTCAACGACGCACTCATCAAGATGTACAACGCAGAGCAAGCAGGAAAGTTCAATGTCGAACTCGCCCCTGCTTCCAAACTGCTTGGCAATGTCTTGGAAATCATGCAAAAGTCTGGCTATGTAGGCTCCATCGACCGAAGTGAAGACGGTCGCGGCGGTTCCTACACCGTTGAACTTCGCGGCGCCATCAACCGATGCGGCACGGTCAAACCCCGTCACAGCATCCGACGCCAAGAATACGACCAATGGGAAACCCGCTACCTACCAGCGCAAGACTTTGGCCTTCTGATCCTAACAACGAACTCCGGTGTCATGCATCATTACGATGCAAAAGACGCCCGTATTGGTGGTAAGCTACTGGCTTACGTATACTGAGGTGAATATTATGGTAAAACTCGACAGAATCGAACATTTCGTAACCATCCCTGAAGACGTCACAGCTACGCTCAGCGAAGATGGCGTCGTCACCATCACAGGACCCAAGGGCTCCTTGAACCGGACCTTCGTCAGCACCTCGTGCACACTCCACCAAGACGGTGGCGGCCTCATTGTCCGTGTTGACATGCCTCGCCGAAAGCAACGAGCATTGGCTGGAACTTGGAACGCACACCTCAACAACATGGTGAAAGGCGTCACCCAAGGATTCACCTACCAACTCAAGGCACTGTACTCTCACTTCCCCATGACCATGGCTGTGAAGGGCAACACATTTGTTGTCAACAACTACTTTGGTGAGCGAGTCCCACGAACTTCTGACATCCTCCCAGGTGTTGAAGTCAAGGTTAGCAACAAGGTGGAAGTGACTGTAACTGGAATCGACAAGGAAAACGTCGGCCAGACTGCAGCAAACATCGAACGAAGCACCACGGTCAAGAACCGTGACCGACGTGTGTTCCAAGACGGAATATACCTCATCCACAAGGAGTGATATGAATGGCAGAAGATTATCAAAAAATGACCGTTGCTGAACTCAAGGAACTCCTCAAGGCGGCAGACTTGCCCCTCTCAGGAAAGAAAGCCGATCTCATCGCTCGTCTCACAGAGGCGAATGAGGCTGCACCAGCAGCTGAAGCCCAAGACGACGAGTCTTGGGATGACGATGGCGATTGGGACGACGAGGCTGTTGAAGGCCACGTCGCAAAGCAGAAGCCTGTTCTCGATGAAGAGACAAAGGCAGCTCTTTCCCTCCGTGCTGAACAAAAGAAATTGACCCCATCCTTCCGACGAACTGAATGGTTCCGATACAAGCGATTGTCTCGCTCCGGATGGCGTGCCCCTCATGGAATGGACAGCAAGCAACGACGAAACTACCGCTACCGTGGTTCCCTCGTCCGTGTCGGACACGGAAAGGTCGCGGCTGCACGTGGTCTGCACCCATCTGGCTTCCAAGAAGTGATGGTTCAGAACACAACCGATCTCGAAACGATTGACCCTGAAACCCAAGCCGCACGTGTCGGCCGAGGTGTCGGTGGTCGAAAGCGAGAACACATTTACTCACGAGCCGATGAACTCGGTATTCGTGTGCTCAACCGAAGGAGGGATGTTTGATGCAAATCACCAATCAAAAGCGACTCGCTGCTAAACTACTCGGCTGTGGTGTCCACCGAGTGTGGATTAACCCATCCTATGTCGACCAGATTTCATCTGCTGTTCAAACAGATGACATTCGTGAATTCATCGAAGAAGGCTGGATCAAGGCAAAGGCGATCAAGGGCACATCCCGTGTCCGGGCCCGTGCACGTCTTGAACAAAAGCGCAAGGGACGACGCAAGGGACAAGGAAAGCGTGCTGGTACAGCAAACGCCCGAAACCCTCGTAAGAACCGCTGGATGCGAACCATCCGCTCCCAACGACGTGTTCTCAAGGACATGCGTGAAGATGGTACCATCCAATCCTCGCAATACCGCCGATACTACCTCAAAGCAAAGGGTGGTTCCTACCGTTCCATTGCACACATGCGCTCTCAGATGACCATTGAAGGCGTTTCGCTCCCAGGAGGTGTTGAGTGATGCGTGGAACACAACGCCGCTCGATCTTCCGCCGACGAAAGGCTGGTCTGACCGACTACCGTCGCCGACTCAAGCTGCTCCGAGGACGCAAGTCCCGCGCTGTGGTCCGTGTGTCCAACACTCGAACCACATGCCAACTTGTTGACTGGGCTGCTTCCGGTGACCTCGTGAAGGTGACCATGACTGGAACGGATCTCATGAAGAAATACGGCTGGCCTGAAGACTTCTCTCAGAAGTCGGTCCCTGCATCCTACCTCGTAGGCTACGCAATGGGCAAGGCTGCTATGGCTCAAGGCTGCGAACAAGCAGTTCTTGACGTCGGTTTGGCTGCAACCCCCGCCGGTGGACGTGTGTTCGCTGCGCTCAAGGGCATGGTTGACGCTGGCCTCGACATCCCTCACGGCGACCAAGTGTTGCCAGACGACGACCGTGTGAACGGCGCTCACATTGGCGACAATGTGGCCGGTGCGGTCGAAACCACCAAGAAAACCATCGAGGAGGCATACTGATGACAGAAGAAGAAGTTCAACAAATGGCCCCAGGCCTCATGCAAGCATACGCTCCTGAGGAACCTGAAGAAAAAGTCGAAGGACGACGTCCACGACGACGCAACCAAGACGATCCAATCCTTGCGCTCCGCAAGTGGGTTCCACGAACTCGATTGGGTCATGCTGTCATGGCTGGAGAAATCCTCACCTACGAGCAAGCGCTCGCAAGTGGCCTACCGATCCGTGAAGTCGAAATCGTCGATGCACTGATTCCAAACCTCGAAGACGATGTCATCAAGGTCAACATGGTCCAGCGAATGACTGACAGTGGGCGACGTGTCCGCTTCAACGTCATGGCTTGTGTCGGAAACCGAGACGGCTACGTCGGCTTGGGCATGGCAAAAGCCAAGGAAGTCGCAACCGCAATTCGTAAGGCAATCACCGCTGCTAAGCTGAACCTCATTTCAGTGCAACGTGGTAACGGCTCTTGGGAATCTTCAGCAGGTCCTGGTACCTCGATTCCATTCAAGACCAAGGGACGCTCGGCCTCGACCCGTGTGACTCTGATGCCTGCTGCAAAGGGCAAAGGACTCGTCATCGGTCAAACCGGTAAGCGTGTGCTTGACCTTGCAGGAATCACTGACGTTCTTTCACGCACCAAGGGACAAACCCGTACGACCATCAACTATGCAGCAGCAACATTCAACGCTCTGCACAACATGAACACCACCCGTGTTCCAGAGGAGTTGGCTGAACGACTTCACATTCAACGAGGGAGGGTGCTCGAATGAGTTTCATCGTCGTGCGAGCACGCAGTAACGTTGGCGTTGAGCGAACGATCAAGGACACAATGCTGCACTTGAACCTTACAAAGGTCAACCACGCAGTCATCATTCCTGACAACGCACAATACCGTGGTATGCTTCAGAAGGCCAAGGATTACATTACCTGGGGCGAAGCTACCGAAGAACTTGTTGAGAAGATGTTGAGCGGTCGTGGCCGAATGGTTGGCGACGCTCCTTTGACAAACGAAATCGTTGCAGAACATTCCGACTATGCAGACATCGCAGCGCTTGCTAAGGCAATCGCCGCTGACGAAGCAACCGTGAAGGCTGTTCCAGATTTGAAGCGAGTCTTCCGACTCCACCCTCCACGCGGTCCGAAAGGATGGGGCGGCATCAAGCGCTCCTTCGTTGTTGGAGGCGCCCTCGGATCCCGAGGGGAAGCAATTGGTGCGCTCGTAGAGCGAATGATTTGAGGTGATGATGAATGGGAACAAAAGCAAACAAGCATCGTGGACGCAACCGATACCATGGACGTGGCAAGAAAGCCGGCCGTGGTGCAGGTAAGCGTGGTGGACGTGGAAACGCTGGTATGAACAAGCACCGCGTGATGACTCGAATCAAGTACATGCCAAACCACTGGGGCATGCACGGATTCAACCGACACCCGAAACTTCGCAACGTCCACGTCACCGTGAACGTGAGCCAACTTGAAGCAATGGCTGATGGAAACGATTCCATCAACCTCACTGAACTTGGAATCGACAAGATTCTGGGCAGCGGCCGAATTAACGTCGCCCTCAACGTCACCGTTGATGAGGCAAGCGCAAAGGCTGTTGAAAAGATCGAAGCCGCAGGCGGGTCAGTCGACTCCGGCGATGACGACGAATGGGACGAAGAGTGAGTTCGTACAAACGAATGAACCTTAACCCTCATAACCAAATCACACTACCACATAAGGAGGATGAACAATGAAGCACAAGCCAATTCCATGGGCCATTGTCTTGACAGGAGTACTCTATTGGGGTCTCCTTGTCTACTGGGCATCTGATGATCTGAACTCAACCGGCGCTCCACGAGATGCTGCCTTGTTCGGTATTATCTTCTCACTCGTTTACGTTGGCTACGTCATGGCCTGTTTCCAAATGGACATGCCAGAGGGCCTCAAAGATGCCCCGGTGATTGGGCGTTACGGTAAACTGCTCGCTTGGCTCGCTCTTGTCGGTGTTGCGGTCTTCTATGTCCGTCCTGAAATTTGGTTGCCAAATATGTGGGGCGGCTATGCAGATGGCGTTGGTTTCTTCCTTGTTGGTATTCTCCTGCTTGGATTCGGAGCAGCAGCTGTGTTGACCTGTTTCATGTGGGGCGGCGACCAAAGCAGCCGTCTGTATGCACTACGACGGTTCGTCGACGTGTACCCAACCATCACCAAACCAGAGCGACACGTTCGGTTCAACGAAAAGATGTGGACGACAACCTTCGTTCTCATCATCTACTTCGCAATGACCAACGTCATGTTGTACGGTCTCTCCGGACAAGCACTTGATTTGTTCAGTGGATTCCGCTCCATCATGGCAGGTGCATCAGGTACCATCATGCACTTGGGAATTGGCCCAATTGTTACGGGTTCCATTATCATGCAACTGTTCGCAGGTGCAAAGATCATCCGCCTCGACCTTGGAAACACTGAAGACAAGGCCATGTACCAAGGTGTTCAGAAACTCTTGGTTCTCATTATGATTCCAATTGAGTCGATTCCTCAGACCTACGGTTTCCTCGACCCTACTGAATTCCTCATCGATACGTACGGGCTTGGATGGGCAAACTTCGTGATTGTGGCCCAACTCTTTGCCGGTTCCTATCTGGTGTTCCTTCTTGACGAACTTGTCAGCAAGTGGGGCATCGGTTCCGGTATCTCACTTTTCATCGCTGCTGGTGTGGCTCAATCGACCTTCGTCGGTACGCTCTCGCCACTCGCTGCAACAACCGGTGTTCCATACTCTCTCCAAAACCCACCATCCGGAACGCTTCCGATGATCTTCTACATGTTCCGAGAGGCGACGAATGCGGAAATGATCTCGAACAATGGTTTCGAAACGATGCTGTTGACACACGTCAACCCGATTGCAGCGCTGTTCTCATCGATTGTCGTGTTCCTGGTCGTGGCCTATGCTGAATCATCGAAACTCGAACTTCCTTTGACGCACGGTAAGGTCCGTGGTCACCGTGGTAAGTACCCGATCCGATTGGTCTACGCATCGAACATTCCGGTGATTTTGATGGCAGCACTGCTCGCAAACATCAACATGTTCTCGCTCCTCTTCTGGAGCCACCCAACGCTCTCCCAGACACCGATTCTTGGTCGACAAGGTTGGGGTTCTGCCTCGGAGTTCATCGGGACTTATGAGGCGGGCCAAACCACCGCTTCTGGAGGGTTTGCATGGTATGCAAGCATGGTGAACGGTGTGAACGATTGGATGATCCCGCTGCTGAATCAGCAAGGCGACGTCTTCGGGCACAGCCTCACTCAAATCATGGTCCACGTGGTCTTCTATGTGGCCCTCATGACGGTCGGTTCGATGGTCTTTGCAAAGTTCTGGATTGACACCACTAACATGGGTACGAAGGATGTCGCAAAGCAAATTGAGCGAACAGGCATGCAAATTCCAGGGTTCCGAAAGAACCCAAAAATCCTCGAGAAGATCCTCGAGAACTATATTCCTCCAGTCACCTACTTCTCTGGTGCATTCGTCGGTCTCTTAGCAGCCGGTGCTGACTTACTGGGTACGGTGGGTAATGCGTCCGGTACGGG
>JAQXFM010000257.1 GCA_029250305.1 Candidatus Poseidoniaceae archaeon
GTACTGGACAAAGTTATTTATACCGAAGGTCAGACCGGCGGTTTGAAGTGTGCTTATGCCCCTCAACCGATTCCTTAATCTTCCGCAAGAAGAGAAGGAACGGGTGCTCGGGATTTCTAAAACTCAGTTTGCGATTCATGGCTATGATGCTACGTCCCTCAACCTACTCCTGGAAGAACTTGAAATCTCAAAAGGGCAGTTCTACTATTGGTTCGAAGACAAGGCGGATTTGTTCTTCACCGTCATGCAAGAAGGATTGGATGCGCTTCGTTTGCGCTTGGAGATGCATGGCCATCCGACCTCGCCCACAGATTATTGGAGTCACATGCGAGAGTCCAGGCTCATTACAGAGCGGTTTTGGGACGACAATGGTTTTGTTGAGATCGGGCAAATGGTCTCCCAACAAATTCCATCGAATCACCCGATTTACGAACGACTTGTCGTGTGCAGTGCGCCGCTTCAAAGCCATTTCCGTGAGGGTCTCAGATTGGGCCAAGAATGGGGGCTGGTGCGCAATGACCTTTCGATGGAAATTCTTCAAAAATTGACCGATGGCATCAGTGATGCATTCTACGAACCAATGCTCCAAACATACACCAAAGGCAAGCCACCCACTGAGGAAACCTTGTTGCTTCATGACTTGCTCGGGCAAACCCTTCGTTTGATTCTACGGCCCGTCGACGAGGACGCGATGAATTGATTGTAAAACAGGCATTGATATATCCATTTTAGAAAAAAGAACACATAAGGAGGAACACACATGCTAGAAGTTACCAATCTCACGAAGGCTTTCGGGTCTGGCTCCAACAAACTGCAAGTCCTCAAGGGCGTGGACATGAGCATTAAACAAGGCGAGATGGTTGCGCTGATGGGGCCCTCTGGCTCGGGCAAATCAACGTTGCTCAACATCATCGGCGGGCTTCTCGCTGGTGATTCAGGTTCCATCGTCCTCAATAACAAAACATACGGTACAAAGAGCCCATCGAATGTGGTTGATGTTCGTCGTGAATCCGTTGGGTGGATTTTCCAAGATTTCCACCTCTTGGACAACCTTACGGCCGTTGACAATGTTGCAATGGCCCTCGAACTCTCAGGCATGCCAGCAACGAGCGCTGAAGAAGCAGCGGTGGTTGCATTGACAAAAGTTGGTCTAGCGGATCGGATGCATCACGTTCCCGATCAACTTTCTGGGGGTCAGCAACAACGCGTCGCTATCGCCCGAGCCATCGCAGGGAATCGTCCCGTTCTCCTTGCAGATGAACCGACAGGAAACCTCGACATCGCAAGTGGCAAAGAGGTCCTTCAGTTGTTCAAGGATTTGTGCCACGATGAAGTCAACCCAATCTCGATTCTCATGGTCACACACGACCCCGACTTGGCTTCAAACGCCGACAGAATGCTGCTTCTTAACGACGGAAAAACAGAGGCTTCAGACATCCGCTCTGCGTGGGGCTTGGATGAGGAAGAAGAAGGAGATGAAGAAGAATGAGCGACCAGACGGAATCCAAAACATTGGATGATTCGGATTTTTCCCAATCTCGAAACCTTGCAAAACGCATCATGCACAAAATATCCGAAACACCATCGCAACTTCGGCTCGCAGGCTTAAGCGCATGGCGTGGAAAAGAGCGTGGTCTTGCGGTGATTGCTGGCGTTTTCTTGGCGTCACTTGTGATCACGACCGTGCTTGCATACGGTGTCGGACTCTCGCAGTTGTTCTTCGAAGAATCACTTTCAGGGGAACCCTTCGATGCAAAAATCGAATACGCTCGCACGCCCGTTGAAAACAGCTCGGGCTGGTCAAACAACACGTCCACCATGACAAGTGTGTGCGACGAATTGATGGAGGATTTCAGCGAATTCAGCGACTGCACGCTTGTCCTCGGTCGGCAAGGCATACACAGTGGTGGCTTTTTCAATCAAGAATTCATTGTCGCTCAGCCTTTGGAAATGATGGCCATCACGGATGATGCCAACCCATATTGGGGCAACGTCACATTCGATTACCCTGAACTCGCAGAAGCAGGCCCACCAATCTCTTCATCTCGAGCCGTTCGTTTCCTCGGACCTGAAGCGTTCGACGGCGAATTCGCCAGCCGACTCGGCGAGAACATCATCGCCGGGTTCGGCGAATGGCCAAGCCCAGAAAACGTCAGCGCTCAACGAGGCGTGATCCTTCCCTCGACCGTTGCATCCCAAGCAAAAGCCAACGTAGGAGACGTTCTTGACACCTTGACATTTGCTTACGTCGTTGACGAATCAACGCTTCTTGAAGCAACCGTGACAAACGAAAACTGCGCTGGAGAAGTCACTCCAGAACAGAATGAAATGGTTTACTGTCGCATGCCAATGACGGCAACGAACCTTACGGTGCTCGGCATCTACGAGCCCTGGGTTCTCGGAAACCCAACGCTCGGCCCGAACCCCATCTTCACAACGTGGGAAGTCCTCGAAGAAACACAGCGAGCCGCACTGATGGACAACGATCACATGTACCTCGGCGTCACCATTGACCGAGGTCAATTGCCAACCAGTTCAACAGCAGATGCTGCCGAATGGTTGGAGGACTTAGGCACCCGCGTTCAGGACGGAAATTATACTGATGAAGGCGTGGAATTGTATTACACCGACATCGTTAGCGGAACCATCACATTCCTCAACATCTTCCTCGGCTTGATTCAAATTTTCGATTACATTATCATGATCCCAATCGTGATTCTCTCAATTGCCGTGTTGATTTACGGATTGGTGTTGTCGCTTGAACAACGCAGAAGAGAGGTTAGCATACATCGTGTGATTGGGGCGGATGGCAAACGGTTACAGAGCATGGTGCTCTTGGAATTGTTTGTCATGTCTTCAGTAGCATGGCTTGCCGGTTATCTGTTGGCTCTGTTTGCGGTACCAATTGTTCTCTCCGCCGTCGGGTTTATGGAATTTAGAACAGGCGATTTCGATGTCAACCCTACGTTAGGAATCGGTTCGACGCTGTTCACTGCGATCACGACGCTGGGCCTAGCACTCCTGTTTGGCCGAAGCCGTAC
>JAQXFM010000261.1 GCA_029250305.1 Candidatus Poseidoniaceae archaeon
CCCCCGCATCTCTTCTAACAGGCAGGTGAGAACCATGTTCACGCCTGTGAACAAAGGTGAGAATCCTGCCCCCGCATCTCTTCGAACAGGCAGGTGAGAACCATGTTCACGCCAGTGAACAAAGGTGAGAATCCCGCCCCCCGCATCTCTTGCTGGTTAACGAGAGCCTTCAACGAAAATAAAGTTGAGAATGAATTGAAACAAGAGGTACCAAATGGCGATCATTGCCAATGTGACCGCTCCGCCTGGATCGCTTCCTGTGACTGCCCCATAACCAACGATGATCGCTGCAAGGCCCAACAAAAAGAACACACGATACATGATTTGTGTGGTAATTCGGGTTTGCGCAGACATCGCGTTCCAGCCGCTAAATCCAAACCACGTGGAAAAGAAACTCCGCTTGTCTTCCATGGTTGAAACACCAAGCACGCCCGAATAAATCCTTCTCGGGGGTTGGACACCTTGAGCGACGTTACCCCTCAAGGCAACAACCGATGGTGCGTTCAATCGCAGCAACTTGGCTCATCATCGGTCTGAGCGCAGAAGCACGTCACGCTTGGCACCATGTCGGCACGGGACGAACGCTCTTCGAACAATGCAGTGACTTCAGCGAGTTCTTCAGGCGCATCGCCGCGAGATTCAAGGCACAGTTTGAGCCCCAAGAGGCCCCACATGTTGTTCTTCCAGAGTTTGATGTCTTCACGGTAAACGGCTTCCGCTTCTTCGACGTGTCCTTGCTCAAAGAGCAGTGCACCGAGGATGTGACGGACAGGTTGCATTTGGCCCCAAGGTTCGTTGTAGGCAAGGTTGAGCGAGAGGTCGACACCACGGCGGATGTGATCGAAGGCTTCGGTGAAGTCAGATGCTTCGCCTCGTTCCTTAGCGAGGTATTGCCGGCGGTATTCAATCTCGCCGGAAAGAACGGCTTCGTTGACCAAAAGAATGCATGGGCCATCGCTTGGATCTTGGTACATCAGGTTGTTGTGGAGCACACGGCCAGCAAGCGCTGGGTTCTTGAGCGCCTCATTGAACAACACCTGTTCAGCCTCTGCTTCTGGGACCATGCCCTTGGAAGCATAAGCGACACCACGAGCGTAGTGCTGAGTTGCGATTGTTGCTGGGAAGACATCCTTGTCATCGTACATTGGCTCGGCCAAAATCTCGTCCCACTTTCCGAACCGGATCATCACGTGCCATGGCATGGTGACGTAAGATTCGAGGAAGATTGCACCCATTGGAATGACACCTGCAAGCATGAACTGAACGCCGGAGTTTGCATCGCCTGCTGGGAGCGTGTCAACAGCTTTGCGAGCGTACTTGAGAGCCGTCTCGTATTGCCCTTCGAACATAGCACACCAGACAATGAAGTGGTGGTTGTGCATTCGGTAGAACTTGTAGAACTGAGATTCATTGCCAGTAAGTTCGACATAGCGATCGTCTGCTTCGACGGCTGCAATGTTGCATTCAACAGCTTCCTTCCACTGGCCGACCCACGCATCGATGTGCGACGGCATGTGGACAAGGTGACCGAGACCCGGCATGAGGTTGCGAAGAACATCGGCTGCTGGAAGTGCCTTTTCTGGGAAAGGTGACAGTTCCAAAGCGTGGCAGTAGAGGTGACAAAGAGCAGGATGGACCTTGGCTTCATCGCTGCTCTCGAACGCATCTTCAAGGATTTGAACAAGCAGAAGGGTGTTTTCGTCAGCAGGTGTGATTTCACCAGTGGCTGTGTTCTTGTCCCATAGTTGCCATGCCTTGAGGTTCATCAGTGCCTCGACGTAAATGGTTGTGACATCCAAGTCTCCGCTGTACTTCTCGTACAGAGGCGCCATTGCTTCTGCGAACGCCACGTTGAGTTCTGGGGAGTTGCCCATGTTGAGAACGGTTGGATCTGCTGCATCACGTGCTTCTGCGGAGTGGCGTGTTGCAAGTGCGTCAATCAAATCCTGTTCGAGTTCGGTGCACCCGTCCTTCAGTGTAATTGCATGTTGAATTGGGTCGTGACCTGAGCCAAGTCCAGGCGCCCAGTTGTAACTTGAAGAGACGCAGTATGCGATGCCCCACCATGCCATTGCACAGGTTTCGTCGAGTTCTGTCACCTTGCTGAAACAGGCGATGGCTTGTTCGTGATTGTAATTCAGCATGTGGCCGAACGCTTCGATGAACATGGCTCGTGCTTCATCGTTGGCGCATGTTATTTTCATAGCGAAGGAATAGTTCGCTGGATTCCCAAAGTCGTAATCTGTCGGTGCAAGGCTCATATCGTGTCTTAATCCGGCGTTTGATTTAAGGAATCGGGTGGTTTTTGATGGAAATCACCTCATATCGGCGAGAGATTTTTTGGAAGCCGCTTCGCAGAAAACCTCGAAAGTTCAG
>JAQXFM010000280.1 GCA_029250305.1 Candidatus Poseidoniaceae archaeon
AAGGCCAACATCGTCATTCGATACGCACCTTCGACATCATTGGAGTAGGTTTGGCTGGAAAGACGTGCGAGGTGCGCATCCAATTCCACCATCGGAGCACAAATTTCGGGTAACTTGCCGAGTGCTTTCTTGTGCTTGGCTTTGATTTGTTCACCGTCTAAAATGCGGCGTAACGCAGTTGACAAGACCTCTTCAGCCGCTGATTCAGATTCTTTTGATACAGGGGTTGGTTGAGGTGTTGATTGGGATGTTGTGATCAACGAATCGACCATCCAAGTCAATTTGGCTTGAATATCATATTCATTCACTCGGCTGATGGCGTACCTCATCTCCGCAGCACGGATGCGTCGCGATAAACTGTTGAAAGCCGCTTTTGATTTGACTGAAGACAACTCTGCAAGCCGCTGCATGAAGGTTGATGGAGGGCATGTGGTGTAGCCAAGATTGGCTTTTTCACCAGTGGTTGTCATCTTGAAATCATCCGTCACAAGAACCACGGCTTTCCCTTCACGGGTGAGGGTGGAGGCAAGCACCATCAAGGACAAATCCACATCTTGAGGCGAAGCGCGCTCACCGATGAGGCTTGCAAGGCCTTTGATTTGTGCTTCGTCAACTGGCACGGTTGTGAGGATTGGTGCGAGCGCTTCGAGCAGGAGGGGTTTGTTTTTCCATCGTTGGAACCGTACGGTTCGAACCTCATCATGAACGCCGGGCGTGACACAGAAGGTGTGCTTCCCGCCATGTGCCATGGCTTTGATGTCCTTCAGAAAACGGTCCGCTGCAAAAGAGCCCAAATGGATGAAACAGTTCGAATCGATGACCCATGTATGACTCATTGAACATCACTGAGCGACTCGGTTCTTAGGTTCTTAGGGGGCAATCAATCAGAGAGGCTGGGAAAGATACAGGTCGTGGGTCTTGCGAAAAATTTCAATCGGTATTTGGCCACAATGCGATAGACGACGTTTCGGAGCGGTAGCGGTACGAGCCAAGCGAACGGAAACAAGATCTTGTAGTGCCATTTGAGGTAGAGAAGGCAGCGCACAGCGGCAGAGGAACGCATGTATGGCTGACCGTTGCGAACAAGATACACGGTGTCGGCTTGTCGCATCTTTTCAGGGAATGTGGAAATGATGGCCTGACCTTCTTCGCTCTCGATTGCAATAAATTTCATGCTTCCGGATTGAGCCAAACGGGGGTGGAGAAACACGGCAGAGCGAGTGCACAATCCACAGTCTCCATCCATCAGCAGAAGATCAGTCATGTGCTTCATCCTCCATAGGCAACAAGTGCCATGTAACGACCTCAACCCCTTCCGAGATGTGGACCAACTCTGGTTGTGTTGCATCCTCAATGCCGAGGTGATAACTTTCCACCAGTGTGTTCCTTACCACATCAGCAGTCGCATCGGTATACCACCATTTCACATGATGCGTGTAACCGTGGTGCAAGCGTCCTTTGTGCGAGGTGTAGAGGCTGTAACGTTCGAACAGGAAATACTCGAGGGAGCCTGGTTCTGCCTGTCGAACTTCAGAAGTCTTGACTGCAGAGCCCTCCAAGCCTACGCCTCCTTTTGTCCGAATGGATGACCATTCATAGCCTGCCTCAAGGGTGCCTTTGACTGAAGCTTTTGCGTGACGGTAAGCAAGACCATACTTTCGGTTAGCATAGAAGCATGTCACTCTGCTTTGTGCATCCAGTGTTAAAAAAAAGACACCGGGGATGCCATTCCGGGTCACATATGTCCGAATGTTGAATTCGCCAAAGGTGGAGATTCCAGGAACAGGAGGCAAACCTGCCGGCCTTACTTTTTCCATCACAAATGGGATGCAGCCAACGTAGGCCTTGCCTTCGTGCAAATCAAGATCGAGACCTTCTGGAAGATGACGTTGCAAAACCTCCGGCTCCACAGACCAGTGCATGAAGGTGAGTTTCTTCCAATTCTGTCTGAGAGCCGATCGGCCCTCTGGCATTGGAAACGGGATGTGGTCAACACTGAGACCGTCCTTCCTCGTGACCATGTTGGGCCATCGGCGCGGGGGTCTTGAACCATCCCTCATTTCATTCGTTTGGGGCGATGGAAGTCGCAGCAACAGTGTCGATTGGACCCTTTCCGCCCCATGTGGCAGCGATGCCTGCAGCGCAGCCAATCGGCGCCATCATCATGCAGAGAATGAGGATGGGTGTGGAGACATATATTGGTCGCTTTGCCTCGAGCATGCGCAACCAAATGAACCTGCCAAGAAACATGTCGAAAGCCAAGTAGTGGAGCCATCCAATCAGAACTACATCTTCGTCGGCAAACAAGTCGACCACAACTGCTGGCGTTGGCATGTCACTGCCAATTGCAAGTAAGATGGTACCAACTTGGGGCAATGCGAGGATGATATAGGGGACTAAAAGCGGTAGAAAACAAAAACGAAGATCGCCGACGAACCGTTGTGTCAGTTCGTGGTTTGGCAGGAACCACATCATCACCCAAAATGGAAGAATCCACAATGATGAGAACCAAAACATCAGTTCATTGAGTTCCATGTTCACTCCTCTTCCTTCATCGCAGCGATGTATTTCGCAGCATCAGTTCGCAAGAATCGAGCGTAGAAAGCTGGCAGAATCACAAGGCTCGATACCAAGGCCAAGGCGATGGCAACCACGAAGGCTTGTCCAAACAATCGCAGTGGGAGCAACGATGAGAGGTTGAGCACAGCAAAGCCTCCAGCGGTCGTTAAGGCGGCCATCCACATCGCTCGGCCAGTGGTGGCAGATGCGTTTGCCACCCAATGGTGAGGGGTTGCGAAGGGATCGTGTTCGACTTCTTCTTCGAGGCGAATGGAAAAGTGCACAGCATAATCCACACCCAAACCCAACGAAAGAGCACCAATCGTAACGGTTTGTGAATTGATTTGATAACCTGTAAAGCCCATCAAACCGTAGACCCATCCGACGACCATCATCAGCGGTATCCATGAGACAAAGCCTCGTGCTGCACCTTGAACCACATCCTGTTGGCGCACGGTGTGAATGCCGACTAACATCAAGAGGATGACAACTGCGACAATGCCTGTGGAGAGAATAGCAGAGTCTGCGACATCAGAGGTTGTTTGTGCAAGGATGAGGCTGCGTCCTCCAACACGGAGGGTTGCATCACTTTCGAGTTCATCCTCTGCAGTGCCAAGAGCGTCGATCATTCGATTATTGAGGTCAATCGTGGCCTGCCAGTCGAGGGTTTCGGCTTGGAACGAAAGCACTGTTTGTTGACCGTCAGAGGCAAGCACTGAGGACGTCAGGTTTCTTCCAGCTGTCGTTTGCAGAAGATAGTCACCCAAATCATCCCAAGTGGAGATATTGTCGTCATCGAGATCCGTAATGAGCGCACTCAACGTTGAATCCCGCACCTGGGCTTCTGTCAATACGTTCCACAATCCACTCGGAGCACCGCTTACGTCAGGACTTTCGAGCAGGACCTGTTCGGCAGCCAGCCAAGCAGCGTACCCGTCTGGTGACAAGACATCTACATTGACGACCACATACAACGGTGACCTGCTGTTTTGAAATTCATCAGAAAGCAAAAGGAAATCAGCCACAACAGGCACTTCCTCGTCAAACTGGTCGCGCTGGTCAAAGCCCACTTCGAGTTGTTGGAAACCAAAGAACATCGGAGCCAAGAGGACGACTGCAATGATGCCCACCTTGACCGGGTTTGCCGAAAGTCGGGCGAGACTGTTTGCGATTGGACCGATTGAGATGGAACTTGCTTTTTCTAACTTGAGTTTCTTCGGAGGGAAGATCAGCATGAGGGCGGGAAGTGCCGTAATGCTCAACAGGTAGACGAGGAATAACCCGATGGCAATCACTGTACCAAACACTTGGAGGAAGGAAAGCGACGAGAACCTGAAGGAAAGGAAACCAACCATGTCAGTGAAAATTGCAATTACCAAGGCAATGGAAGTGAGCACCGTGCCCCGACGAACAGCCAGTTGTCTCGCCTCGTAGGAAAAGTCCTTCAATGTCTTTCGCTCTATAGAATCTTTGGAATCGAGTACATTCAGTTCTTCCCTAATTCGAATAACAACGTGTAAGCCGTAGTCAACACCGATGGCAAGTAAGAGAACGGGGATTGAATTCATTGCAGCATTGAACACCATGTTGACGCCAAAAAATTGCAACCAACCGGACAACCCGTAGGTAGCAACGATCGCAAGAACGGTGAGTGAGGTGACGAACATTGTGTCCCGCACGGACCTGAAATTAAACCACAAAATCACCGCCAATAAAAGAAGTGCAGCGCTGGTGAGTGTGCCGATTTCCTTACCGAGGTTGGCGTTGGCGCCTTCGCTAAACTGTGAAAACGAGAAACTGCGCAGGCTTTCTTCTGCTCCGTTGGCTTGTAGATCAATGACCATCAATTCAGACCAATTGCTGATCATCGCCTGAACATCGCCAAGGATTTCCAAATCATAGTCGGCAGGTTCCGTGCTCACCACGAGGGTGGTCAAGACGGGTCCTGATGAGTTCCAGGGGTCATCGGTGCGGTCTGCAACGGGAAGTGAGCCGAGAATGGCCGCATGGTAATCGATGGATTGCAGACCTGAAA
>JAQXFM010000097.1 GCA_029250305.1 Candidatus Poseidoniaceae archaeon
CTCGATGGCGATGGATTCGGTGATGTGCCGCTTGGTGCCTTCCGAGATGATTGTCCAGAGCAGGCTGGTACTTCCAAGCGCGATGTGCAAGGGTGTGTTGATTCAAACAACGATGGCTGGTCGGATGAGTATGGCGAATTTGCTGCAGCGGTGGCCATTCTCGGTGAGAATCCTGAAGCCTCTTGGTTGACCTACCTCGTCATCGGTCTTGGCTTCCTCTTGGGTGCGAGTGCGGCATTGGTCGTCAAGTCGGGCCGCGATGAACACGATTTGGAAGAAGCACTCTTTGAGGAAAAACAATCCCGCTCTCTCGAAGAGATGAGTCAAGCCCAACCACAAACGGGCATGATCTCGCTTGAAGACCTCCCTCCGCTGCCAGTACCAGCGCCAGATGTCACGGAGGGCGAAGTCAATGCTTGAAGGACGCCGAGGCAGCCTTGTGATGTTGCTTGTGCTGTTGGTCAGCATGGGCGCTCCGCTTGGGTTGGTGGAAACCGTTGCCGCAGAACCCTCGTCCTCGGAGGAGGCTTTGGAAGCAGAAGGGCTCGCCTTAGTGGCCCTCCGCAACGACACACTTGACCTCAATCAAGACGGTGATGCAGATGCGATTCGAGTGGTTGTGATTATGAACACCACAAATGAGTTCTCCAACATCGAACTGCGATTGTATGGTGTCCACAAAGACCGTGAAGTCCATGACAGCCGTACCATGTCCTTTTCAGGCCAGTCAAATGCCAGCATTATTTACGATGCTTGGGCTCAAGGCGAGCACGTACTTCGGCTTGAAATTGTCAACCAAAACGGCGAGACCATCACAACCATTCAATTGCCAACATATGTCCTTCGACCCGCACTGAAAACGCCCCAAATCACCTTGGATCTCGAGGCCCCATCATGGATTGAAACAGGGGATGCGTGCACCATAGACAGACTCTTTGCAGATGAAACCGGGCCACGGTACGCAGCAGAAGGCGTTCGTACCTTCTCAGGAGCACCGTTCACCGTTCTCGACAACCAGACTTCCCTGAACTGTTCCCACTGGCCAGCGGGCGAATACATGCTCAAAGAAGCCTATCGAAATGACTTGGGCCAGACCACTGAATCTTGGCTCAACATCACCATTCACAACCGACCAGCACCTGCCTTTTCGTTAAGCGTTCGTGGTGACGGCAACACCACAGACACGCCGTGCATGATCACGATGGTTCCAAACATGGCTGGTGTTGATTTCACCACCTTCGATAAAATTTGGTCGGTTCAGGGTCAACAATTGCCCGGTACAGAAAGCAACACCTACGACTGTTCCGTTCTTCCAGCAGGGGTTCACTTGATTGGCCTCGAAGTCATCAACAATGAGCAAATTCGGACCGTCCACGGTCTTAACCTCGTTCGTCAGCCAAGCGAGGATTTGACGAAAGAAGAAGCAGAAGCCCTCCCAAGTCGTTCCTTTGGCGAAGATACGGAAACTGAGTCCGTCGGTTGGTATTCGATTGGCGCTCTCGGGCTGATCGTTGCAGTCATCGTCTTCTTCATGCTCGTACGGGTCAAAGATGAAGAGGAGGGCAGTGGACTTCGTTCATTAGGCCCGACCCCAACAATCCTCCCTGATGGTTCACCTGACCCAGAAGGCATGCCAACCACGACCGACGACTCCGGAACCCTCTGGCGCCAACAACCAGATGGTTCGATGGATTGGTGGGATCAGGACCTACGGATCTGGCATAAGTGGTGAACGAAATGGAACTTGACTGGTTGGCGCTCCTCGGGTATATTGGCATCAGCATCGTCGGTTTCCTCATCGTGTCAGTTTTGATTTGGATGGTTCGGGTTCGGCCACGGGTTCCTCAATTGGAAGATGATTGGAATTCCGATTGCGAACGGGCGACGACGGCCGACATTAACGGCGATAGCATTCGGTTCAACAACGTTCGAGATTTTTTTTGGAGAACCACTCGAGATCGGGATGAATCATGGGCTGATACTGTCGAGGTTCGTGCAGATGAAATCAAAGATGTGTGGTTTGTTGTCGATCATTTCCACAACATTCACGGCATGGCCCATACCTTCCTCACCTTCGAGTTCAATGATGGCACATGCCTTTCCTTTTCCTTTGAAGCACGCCGAAGAAAGGGCCAGCGTTATCATCCGTGGACCGGTCTTTGGCGCCATTTCGAGCTCTACCTATTGGTTGGCTTCGAACGGGATTTACTTGGGCTGCGCACCAACGCCCGAGGCAACAAGGACTACATGTTCCGAGCCATCACGCCTCCAGGCAAAGAGAAGGACTTGCTTCACGCATTAACCAACAAGGCCAATTCATTGGCCGTCAAAGGCGAATGGTACCACTCATTCTTGACAACTTGCAACACCTCCATCGTAGGTATGGTCAACCGAATCACTCCAGGCCGAGTGCCTTTCACCTGGAGAAATTTCTTCCCTGGATACACGCCAAAGGCGGCCTACAAACTCAGATTGATCGAGAATTGGGGTGGGTTTGAGCAAACGCTTGAGCGTTCTCGAGTTGATGAACATGCGATGAAGTGGGACGGAGAGGGCGATTACTCTTCCATGATCCGCGATTACCTGCCTAAGGGCCCTTTGTGAAGGGCTCGATGCAGATCACAACAGCACCATTTCCAACAGTCAGTTTGACATTTGGTTGAGCAGATGTATTGTTCAGTCCTCTCGTTCCCGGTTCGAGTGCCTCGTCTCTCAATGGCCAGTCACACCCCTCGAGGTGAACGCCTTTCGCAGGCCCAATTGCAAACAGGGAAACACGGCTTCCAATTTCTATAGAGTCAAACTCTATGCTTCCGTTTCGGGCGCACATCATCCGCCCATTTTGAAAATGAAGGGTGGTGTTTGGGGAGGCTTCGTACAAAGCAAAAAGTGGGGCGATTTTGTGGCCCAAGGTACCACCCTCTATTCCAATGACATCAATGTTCGTTGCCGAATGTTCTTCGGCATACGCCAGAGCTTTTGCCAAATCGCTTCGTTCTTGATTTGGCTTTTCCACCTGTGTTATCTGTTCTGGTAAGTCGATGTTCCCAATGCTGTCCATATCACCAATGATCGCGTTGGGTGTGACGCCGTATTCGAGGCACTGGTGATAGGCGCCATCGCAAGCAATGATCATTGTTGCACCTTGAACGAGTGGCTCCCAGATGGTTTTCCTCGGCCATTGACCATCAGCGCATATGAGCCAATGACCTCCGTTCATGATGGTTGCAGATGGTTCCCTTTTGTCAACTTCTCGCTGTTTTTCGACAGGCATCCGAGTGGATCATCGTGACCCCCTACGGGGGTCATGAGGGTCATTTTTCGACAAGCGTTTTCAAGGAGGGGGGGCGTAAAGGCGCTATGGCCGAGCAGCGCAGTGTCTCTTTTCCAACCCTGGCGCTCACCATCACTGTCTTGTTTTTGATTCAATCATTGGCTCCATTGGCGAGCAATTCCATGCCAACATCGTCGTTGGATGCAGAGCAAAACGTGCTCCAAAGCAGTGAACATGTACCTTTTTCGAATGGGTATGGGCATGATTTTGCGGGGGTTCAACTTGACTTCGATGGATTGGTTCAGGGTGCAGTTCGAGAAGAATCTGGATTGAACACTTGGGTCGAGTCAACAGATTCAATTTTTGATAATTCAACCCCCGGAACACCTGATTTGGTCCTTGCTCGTGGAGAATATGTGAATCTTTGTTGGACGACCGCCGAGGGCGAAGTGCATTATGCAACCCAAGCCTCGAACGGCAGCTGGAACGATGCTTTGGTCGA
>JAQXFM010000283.1 GCA_029250305.1 Candidatus Poseidoniaceae archaeon
TTCACGAGGCATCCGTGATTCTTGTCATCCTCAACGGCGCCCGTCTTGCGGGCTCAGAAGGAGCAATCAAGTTGCTTCGAAACATCTTTGTCTCTTTGTGGAGGGACACCAAGGATGCCTTCTCAATGCTTACTGCACGCTTGACCTCCTGAGGCAAGGCTCACGCGGCATCTTCAAACCATAGAGCGGGTTCTTCCCGTATGGTGAGCACATGGCCAGAGTACGAGCAGACCCAGTCACGACAGCCCTCGCCCACCCCACACGCAGAGCGGTTTACCTTGCACTTTCACACGTCGATGAAATGAGCACCGTTCAAATCGAAACCCAACTGGAAGTCGATCGGTACAACCTCTATCATCACATGAAGAAACTCGCATCTCTTGGCTTGGTAGAAAACCACCGCGACCAAGGGAGAGCCCGATGGTGGCGAATTGCTGCAAAAGTGGAACTTCCTGAACTTCTCCAAGCCTCAAAGGCGGTGCACCAACCCGCACCGCCGGTACAACCTGCAGCCTTAAGTACGAACACGTCAATGCCGGCAGGCGTGCTTGAAGCAGTGGATCACGGTGGCGAAATTCGTGTCATTGAATTGGCTGGATCAAGGGATCAGGTTGGTGCCAAGAAAATGCTGGAACTTCTTGCAAAGGAACACGGGATTCACCTTGATATGCCATGGAACTTCTTACCCGAAAGCATTGTCCTGATTGCGAAGAAACGCTGATCATTGACTGCGTGGAAGACATCAAAAACAAAGACACGGAGGCGGAAACATGAGCGAAGAGTCCACGGTTGAATCACGAATCTCGCCACCGGCATTGAGTTGTCCCAAATGTGAGGGTTTGTTGCCGAGCGGACTCGGTGATCTTCAATGCAAACTGTGTTCTGCAAAAGTCCGAATTGACCATCCAATCACTCGCAAGAAGTGGGAGGAAGAAAAAGTCGGTTGCCCTGAATGTGGCAAGGTTCTGATTGTGGGCGTCAACAAGCGGCCTGCCCACCTCAAGTGTGCTTCATGCACCCATCACTTCACGTTAACACCGCACATTCCCAAAGTCGAAATCACCTGCCCTGGGTGTGAGCGCCAATTGCGAATGAAGCGAAAACCCGGCGAACGAAGGATTGACTGCCCTGCGTGCAGCACTGCCTTCAATGTCAAATTTTGAAGTGCCTCACATCTCAAAACAAGTCAGAAGATACGACGCCTTTGGAGATGGGGACACCCCCTCGAAACAGCCTTCCTGTGCCCTTCACCCGTCGCGCTCCTTATCTATGATGAGAAGTGCATGAAACAGTGGATGGGATACGATGTTACCGAGCGCAAGCAAGAGTACTGAGGCACTCGATGCTGCCCGTAAGAAGCGTGAAAACGCTGACAAGGTCGCTCTCTCAGCGCTTCGTTCCCAATTTACTTCCACTCCTTCAACATCACTCGACCAAGCGACCATGACCTCGGCTCGCTTCCGCCAAGAAGAACGCCTTCGTGCAGACCTCCGCCGAGAACGCAGGTTGCGACAACAAGCGATTGCAGAGCGAGTATCAGCCATGCAGGATGCGCTTGCCGCAGACCTTGCTGTCCAACACGAGTTGACCCTCGATCAACTGGAAAAGGAAATGCGAGAAGCGATGGAGCAAGACTTGAGCATGCTCGAACACGATGCTTTGGCTCGTGAAGAATCCCGCATGCGAGGCGAACTCGACCTTCGCCTGCATCGACAACTCGATGCCATGAAGGACCAGTTCGAAGTTGAGCAAGACCGCCGTCTGGAAGAGCACAAAACTCAACTCAAGGCTCAGATCGAATCCCAGCTCCACGACGAGCACCGACAACGCCTCGACATTCAGAAGGAACGCCTTTCCCTTGATTTTAATCAACAACTTCAACATCGAATCCGAGATATTGAAGCAAACATTCAGGCTGAGATGGAACGGCGTTTTGAGGACATGGAAGCCAATGAGATATCACGGCTTGAAGAAGGCCACAACGCTCGCCTCGCTGAACGTGAAGAGCAACTCCGACGTGGCATTCGCACGCGACT
>JAQXFM010000101.1 GCA_029250305.1 Candidatus Poseidoniaceae archaeon
CTCGATGGCACACCAGAACTGGTGTTAGCTGTCGTGGATGAAACATCGAACGATCCGACAGTCCTCTCGTTTGGATTAACATCGAGCGTACCGAGTGATTCCAACTGGGAAGTGACCCTTGACCGGGGCACGCACCCTTCATCCCCTGCATGGGCCGCATTGGATTCAAGCACCACAGCAATTGTGCTGACAACCATTGATTCGAACGGTGGATCGATGTGGATTTGGAGAATTGATGGGGCTTCGGGGTCGCTGGATTGGGAACGTGTGGCTGTTCAAGGCACTGATTCTGATTCGGATGCACCACGCCTCCGCCTTCCTGGCCCAGTCATTGCACAGTTGGACAATGATGATGCTCCTGAAATGATCCTGACTGTCCCAACCGATGCCAATGGGCGAACATCAGGCCTTGGAGCCAGGTTCATTGGCATGGAGATGACATCGACAACTGAAATTTTCAATTTCCGAGCACCAAATGGGTACGCCGATGCTGAACCTTTGGTGGTGGACACCACCGGTGACGGGTTGCATGACCGTTTGTGTTGGGTGACATGGTACTCCGAATCACAATTCTCCTTCAACCGCCAAGGCTTGACAGGTTGCCATGACATCAGTGACGAGACACCGCTCAAAGAATGGTCAAGAGACCTCCAACGGGGCGCTGGAAACGACAATGACGAGATTGCAGTTGCTTCGCCACTATGGCTTGATATCGATGGGAGTGGAGCACCCGAATTGATTGTTCCTTTCGGCATGCGTTTGTACGGCTTTGATGGAGAAACCGGTGCATCCGCTGACATCAACGACGCATGGTCATCGCCACTCGCCATGCCACATCGAGTGTGGGCGAGCCCTGCAGCAGCCGACATGGATGGAGACGGTACGATTGACATCCTCATTGGTGATACGTTGGTGTCTCACCTTGCTACCGACTTGGCCCCGCTTGCAGATGGCCGGGGCATTAGTTTCAATCCAGCAAGCCCAGATCCGGGAGACACAGTCACCGTAACAGGATCTTTTTCGAACGTTGGAACGCTGGACAACGAAGACAATGTTGACGTTGTGTTGCGTATGAACGGCAATGAATTGACCCGTGAGCGCTTCGCAGATGTCGAGCCAGTCTCGCCGAGCGGGGAAGGTGGTCCACTGACATTCAGCGCAACCTTCACCGCAGCATTAGGCGAACATGAATTCACGCTCATGCTCGATGTCAATAATAACCTAACAGAGTCAAGAAAAGACAACAACAACGAATCGGTCACCTTGACGATTGTTGACCCGTATGTAGCACGCATCGATCCACCGCTCGACCCAATTCGCATCGCCCCAGGCAATTCTGAGACAATCCAAATCGCCCTCACTGCCACAGGTTCACGCACTGCTGATTGGACCATGTCGGTCGATGATTCAGCCCTTCCTTCGGGATGGTCCTTTGCACCAATTACCGGTGCGGACCTCAACCCGAACCTTGCACCCAGCGCTGCAGTGAACATCGATTTCAGCGTAAGCATTCCTTCAACAGCCTTGGGTGATGAAAACTCCTACGTCGATTTGCTGTTGACCCTCGACGATGATGAAGCAGTCACCTCAACACTGCGCCTCCCCATCGAAGTGCTTCGGACCCGTGGCCTTTCAGTTGTGGGACCGGCAGGGCTGAGCGAGTCGGATGGCATTGGACGCCCGAATCACGATGCAAAAGCATGGCTTGTCGTCGAAAATCTTGGGAACGCCCAAGAGAGCACGACGTCGATCGATTGGACCGCACCATCATGGGGCGGTACACCTGCGCTCTACACTGCTGA
>JAQXFM010000103.1 GCA_029250305.1 Candidatus Poseidoniaceae archaeon
GCGTCGAACCTGCTTGCGAATGGCGCGCAGTGCATCTTCACTGCCCCGCTTCTCATACTTGTTGAGGACAACAAGGTCGGCAACATCGAGCATTTCAATTTTCTCAAGTTGCGTGTGAGCGCCGAATTCAGCAGTCATCACGTACAGGGAACGGTCGGCGACTGACGTGATGGCGTCGCTGCCTTGACCGATGCCGCTTGTTTCACAGAAGATCATGTCGAACCCAACAGCCTTGGCCACTTCGATGGCTCGGTCGAGGTTCGCACTGATTTCAGAACCGGATCCTCTGCTCGCAAGACTGCGCATGTAAAGGTCGTTGTTGGAGAGGGAGTTCATCCGGATGCGGTCGCCAAGCAGGGCGCCACCGGTTCGCTTTCGGGTTGGATCGACGCAGAGCAAGCAGACCTTCTTGCCGGGGTTGTCTCGCTGGATTCGCAACATCAACTCATCGAGGAGGCTTGACTTTCCAGCACCGCCTGTCCCAGTGAATCCAATCACAGGAACATCAGCGGTTGAGGAACGGCAGGTTTCAACAGCCGCCTTGAAGGTTGCATCATCGGCGGATTCAGACAGGGTGAGCAAAAGCCCAACCTTCGCCATGTCGTCTGGTGTGACAGGGCCATCGAGGCTTTCCATGCGTGCCTCGCCAATCAGGTCGACTTCGGCAGCTTGGCCCATGAGGTGGTGTATCATGCCCATCAGGCCCATGCTGCGTCCATCATCTGGGGAATAGATCTTGGAAATACCAGATTGGTGGAGGGTTCGGATTTCTGGTGGGGTGATGGTTCCACCACCGCCGCCAAAGATGCGCACATGCTCGCAGCCAGCCTCATCCAAGAGTTCTCGAATGTAGGAGAAGTACTCGACGTGCCCACCTTGGTAGGAGGTAAGCGCCACGGCGTGAGCGTCTTCTTGCACGGCACAATCGACCACGGCTTTTGCCGATTGGTCGTGGCCGAGGTGAATCACTTCTGCTCCAGAGGATTGAATCAAGCGTCGCATGACGTTGATGGCGGCGTCGTGACCGTCAAACAGCGAAGCAGCCGTAATGACACGGACAGGACCTGCGGTCGTCTCGAACACAGGTTCCTCGTCGGCCATGTTGCTTCCACGCACCTTTGGTTCATCAATTCAAGGGTGAGAGGGTGTGCACATTCACCAGCCTTGCTGTTGCTCGTAAGCGACATCGCTCGGGACATCTGGGATGGTTTTGGCAACCGGTGCTTGGTGCCTTTGTTCGTGGATGGCTTGCTCGAGCACGTCATCCAATTCGGTTCGCAATCGCTCCAAGCGAATGGCTTGGTGCGGGCCGAGCATTCGCATCATGACCGCTCGCTCGTAGGCCGAAGCGATCTCTTCGAGTTCGTCTCGCTGTGTCGCACCTTTCAGTGAGGCCTCAAACCGCTTGGCTCGCCCACCTCTGGTCACAATACCAAGGCCAATCCAAAGCGAGAGCGGCACACCAACGAGGATGCCGATAAGGTCCCATGCTCCAAGACCGATTTGCGTGCCGGGAACAATGATTTCGAAACTGTCAATTGGCTTTGAATCCGAGTCGTACGGGTCCGTTCCTGCGTTGCGTTCTGCATCGTCGAGGAACCCGTCGTTGTCATCATCGGGATCTGCGTAATCGCCAATCCCATCGTCATCGTAGTCGTTCTGTTCGAGTGGATCATCGGGGAACGCATCGTCTGCGTCAGGTGTTTTGTCACCATCGAGGTCGCCTGGAGATGCATAGTCTGGCAAGACATCGATGCTGTCATTGTAACCATCATTATCCCTGTCATACAATGAAGGATCTGGGTTGTTTCCGGATTGGTTGTCACCAAATCCATCGCCGTCCTCATCTTTGCATTGGGTGGAATCGTTCGGGAAAGCATCGGCATTTCGCCCAAACGGATTGTCACCGCATCCATCGTTGTCCACATCGGACCACTGGCTTGGTTCGGCAAGGAAGGCATCGTAGTTGTTGCCTGCTGGATTGTCACCGTAGCCATCCCCGTCAATATCGTACCATTGAGACTCGTCCATTGGGAATCGATCTGCGTTGGAGCCGAAGGAGTTGTCGCCAAACCCGTCCCCGTCTGAGTCAAGGTGCTGTGAGGGGTCGTAAGGGAATGCATCAGCGCTGTCTTCGTACCCGTCGTTGTCCGTATCGAGCCAACGCTGTTTGTCGGCAGGGAATCCATCACCTGCGTCCGACCACCCGTCGCCATCGCTGTCGGTGCAGCCATAGCGATCTTCTGTGGAGTTCCCGGGAACCGTCATGCATGCGTCGCCGCGTGTGCCGCCGATGTTGTCGCCATAGCCATCGCCGTCTAAGTCAGACGATTGCGTTGGGTCAAATGTGAATTCATCAAAATCAATGCCGAGGCTGTTGTCGCCATAGCCGTCGCCATCCAAATCGTTCCATTGAGTTCTTTCGTTGGGCAGGTCATCCACCAAGTCGGCAAACCCATCGCCGTCCATGTCAACGCAGCCGAGCAAACCTTCTGTGCTGTTCCCACTGGTCATTGGGCAATTGTCACCTTCAATTCCCGAGGGGTTGTCGCCGTAGCCATCACCATCGGAGTCAGCCCACTGGCTTGGGTCGTTTGGATAGGCATCACCTGTGTTGCTGAATCCGTCGAAATCGTTGTCGGGGCAGCCATAGGCATCACGGTTGGAGGTGCCAGCAACGTCTTGGCAATCATCTGCGAAATTACCGGTTGCTTGATCACCAAATCCATCGCCGTCTTCATCC
>JAQXFM010000308.1 GCA_029250305.1 Candidatus Poseidoniaceae archaeon
TTTTTGGCACCACTGTTCGTCTTCTTAGCGCACTGGGCTTACGGTCAAGGCGTCAACAAAGCATGGCGTGAAATCCGTCGAACCGGCGGAAAAGCTGGTGAAGGCGCTCAGATTGACGACCGCGTTCGCACAGCATGAACGTCGCATCTTACGGGCATTCGGCCGTTGGAATTCGATCTTGAAACCCAATCAACAAGCAGTTCGACGTAGGCAACACCTTTGACGGCCATCAAAATCCCGCTACATGGCGCGTCGGAGCATTGCAGATCGGCTCGCTGAACTTGACAGGCCAGATCAACGAACCGATGAGGAGGAGATTTGGGGCGTTGTTCGAGCCATCCTTAGCGTCAGTCGAATCGTTGTGTTTGTCGGCATCATCGTGATTTCAGAAATGCTCGAGGAATATTTCTTCAACGGATTGAGCCTTGGAATTTGGTCGCTCATCATCGGCATCCCGCTGTTCGTGGCCATCTCTGTGGCCATCATAATGGGCGACAGTTGGTTTGGCGAGGATGAAGAAGAGAAGACAGCTGTGCTGCGACCCATTCAACAGCGCATCTAATCGTCGCTCGAATTCAAGCCAGCCATGTCGCCGGTTTGAATGGTCCACTGGCTCGCATACACGCCACCAGCAGCCACAAGTGAATCGTGAGTGCCACGTTCAACAACAGCGCCATCAACCATCGAAAGAATTTCATTCGCATTGCGGATGGTGCTCAAGCGGTGAGCGACTGCGATGGTTGCACGGCCAGAGCCAGAAGCGATCAGGTTCTCTTGGATCTTGCGTTCTGTCTCAGCATCCAATGCGCTGGATGCTTCATCGAGAATCAACAAACTTGGCGCCTTTAGCAATGCCCTTGCAAGTGAAACACGGGCTCGTTGTCCACCGCTGAGTTTTGCGCCACGGTCGCCGACCATGGTGTCCAAGTTGTCTTCCAAATCTTGAATGAAGTCCCACGCACCTGCAAGTTTGAGTGCTTGCTTGAGTTCTTCTTCGGTCGCTTCTTGATTGTATTTGACATTGTCACGAACCGTGCCGTAGAACAAAAATGGCTCTTGTGATACGAAACCAATTTTGTCACGAACCGAATCAAGAGTGTAATCATTGATGCTTCGACCGTTGATCAGCACATCGCCGCTGTCAGGAACATAGTAGCGCATGAGCAGTTTGAGAATCGTGGTTTTTCCAGCCCCAGTGTGACCCATGACGCCGAGGAAATCGCCGCCATTTGCAACAAAGGAAATGCCGCTCAACACCTTGATGGTGGTGTTTGGATAAGTGAAGTGAACATCTCGGAATTCAACAGAGGTAATGCCTTCTTCCAATTCGACAGCATCCTCTGCGTCGGTAATTGTGGGTTCCAAGTCAATTGCTGCAAAGACACGGCGTGCTGCTGCCTCACCGCGTTGAAGTTGATTGATGAGGATTCCAAAGATGAACATGGGCATGGTCATTCGAGTGCTGATCAACAAGAAGGTCACAAGTTGTCCTGTTGAGATATCGCCCTCACTGGCCAGCCAGCCACCGGCGGTGACAAGCAATCCAAAGGCTACACCGGCAATCACGTAAATCATCGGAAGGAAGCGGTTTCGGTCATTGCTGGCACTCATGGCTTGGTCTCGGTAAGAGCCGGATTCACGGCTCACGCGGTTTGCTTCCCAACTTTGTGCATTGTAGGCTTGAACCACTGAAATACCGCTGATGAGGTTCTCGAGCACCGCATGGATATCCCCTGTTGATTCACGTTGCTTTCGGTACTTGCGCTGCACACGAGTCGAGAACCAATAGACGCATGGAATGATAAAAATAATCGGTCCAAACAACACTGCGGCTAATTTCCATGACATTGAAACGAGGATCACAAACGCTGTGAGGAAGGTGAACACAATCCTGATGATGGACGTCGATGAGTCGGAAACAACATCTTCCAATTGATTGACATCGCTTGAAAGAACCGACATGATTTGACCAGTTTGCCGCATGTCGTAATACGACGCTTCCATGTCGATCAGGGACTTCGTTGCATCCATACGTAGATCGTGTTGAATCTTGTAACCGAGCGTTTGCCATGAATATTCAGAAATGCCTTGGAACACTGCAAGCATGGCAAAGCCGAGGAAAATCATGAACCCGTAGCCAACTGCAGGGTCACTGTGAAGGGCGGTGACTGCATCTTGAACGATGCCAGGCCCAACCATTTTCCCAATGCCTCCGTCGGCTTTGGAAGTGAAATAATCAACGGCCCATCCAATGGCAACGAACGGCACAAGGTCCACAATACGGGCGCAGGCATTGCCAACAAAACCTGCAATGAGACGGCGTGGGTAGCGCTTTGCGTACGGAATAACCCTCCACACTTGACGACCGAGCACCTGATGATTCTCGTTGATATCGTCAGGAGCCATTGCATCGACCTTCCCGCTACGCCCACTCGTCATAAACTGCCCCCCGAGCGCGCGCCATTTGAACCCTCGCCGGAGCATGGGCAACACTTCCATCCCAACCAATCATTCATGTGGGAGCCGCGACCATCAAGGCCCATGACGCAGCATCGCCGTCGGAGCGCCCTTCTGTTCTCAGCCCTCATGCTGATTCAAGTTCTAGCCCCTGTCACTTTCTTTGGCTCGGCCGAAACACCCGGTCGTTCAATGGACACCGGCGTGGATTTAGATTTGCTATCCACCGTTGACCTTCACCCCTCTGGTGACCTCGCAAACGGATGGTTTGACCCCGCTGAGGGCGCTGGCACAATTGACCTTCTCTATCGAGACGCTTCAGTCATTCCAGTGCACGAATGGTCCGCATGGAGCGAAATGGGAGAGACCCTTGAAGGATGGTTTGTCATCACTCACACCTTCCCAGTGCCATCGCCTTGGTTCTATGAACTCGAGGAAGC
>JAQXFM010000335.1 GCA_029250305.1 Candidatus Poseidoniaceae archaeon
GACCGCTCTTACAGACATCTTGCTTTACCACGTTGTTCCAGGAGCCGTCCCCGCCTCTGCAGTGACCGAATGCATGACGGCAACCGCCGTCAACGGACAGCCTCTAGCATTCACTGTCGGTGACAGCGTCATGGTCAACGGTGCAACCGTTACCTCTGCTGATGTCAACACCAGCAACGGAATCATCCACGTCATCGATGCGGTCCTCACGCCATCCGATGCACCAAATGACATCCCCCGCACCGCTCAATGCACAGGCATTCACGATTCGTTGGTCGCCGCTGTGATCCAAGCAGAATTGCTCGAAACCCTTCAAGGCGACGGCCCATTCACATTGTTTGCTCCGACTGACCAAGCATTCGCCGATGCTGGCATTGATTTGGCTGCGCTCAACACGCCCGAAGGCAAAGCGGCCCTGACCGATATCCTGCTCTACCACGTGCACGCCGGCTCAGTGCAAGCTTCCGACATCACGGAAGGCATGATGCTGCAAATGGCCAACGGCGACAACACAACGCTGTCGCTCACCACCGGAATCAACGGCGCCAACATCACCCTTGCTGATGTAGCGACATCAAACGGCATCATCCATGTCATCGACGCAGTGCTCATGCCACCAGCAGACACTGTCGACGACTCAAGCGATGCAACATCAGGTGCATCGGACGACGACGATGGAGGATGGCTCACCATCCTCTTGGTGGTGCTTGTTGTCCTCGGAGGAGGTGCAGGTGCTGTGTTGTTCTTGCGAGGCCGTGGTGACGACGAACCGGAACCTGCAATGGCCATCGGTCAAGCCGGCATGATCACTCAATTGACGCCGGTCCAAGCAACGTCTTACACGCCACAACCAACCACTGCGTACGCAACACAAGCTCTTCAACAGCCGCAAGTTGTGCAACCTGTTGCCCAAGTGCAAGCCCAACCCGTTCAACCAATCCAAACTGTTGAAGTCATCCCAGCCGTTGTTGCAGAACCAACCGTTTTGCGTCAGTGGACGGATGGAAGTGGATACACATGGAGAGCCATGGATGACGGAAACACCTACTGGTGGACCGGGACTGAATGGCAGAAATATGCTTGATTGACTTATTTCGATCCATCTGAAATCTCACTTCCCACGGTCCCGCACAGGGACGATGGAAACACAGGCCACCAATCTCAGCGCGGCTTAGGGATTAAGTACCGTCGGAGAACCACTGAGGACATCATTGGCCCTTCGTCATCCGGACGAAGGAGGACCGTGGTGGAGGATTGGCCTCATGACTGGTATCGCACAGAAACTCGCATCGAATCAAAAACAAGTCGCAATTTCTGAGTTTTTTGAGAAAAACAAACACTTTCTTGGATTCGATTCACTCGCCCGATCCCTCATCACAGCCGTGAAAGAAGCCGTCGACAACGCCCTTGATGCTTGTGAGGAAGCGCGTATTCTTCCAACCATCAGGGTTGTCATTGAGAAAATTGACGTCAAGAAAGACATCATCAAGCTCATTGTGGAGGACAACGGACCTGGCATTCCCCAGAAAAGCATCGAAAAGGTGTTTGGGCAACTGCTCTTTGGTTCGAGGTTTCACGCCATCCGACAATCCCGAGGTCAACAAGGAATCGGAATCACTGGCGTGGTCATGTACTGCCAGTTGACGACTGGACGAACGACGCACGTGCGCTCGAAGATTTCTGGCGAGCCAACCGCTGCAGTGGTCGATATTGGCCTTGATACTCGGAAAAACAAGGCGACAAAATCCAACCAAGGACGAGAAATTTGGTACAATGAGGACGGCTCGGCAAAGGAGCACGGTACAGAAGTGACTGCCCAGATGAAAGCGAAGTATCAGAAAGGCCGTCAAAGCGTTTGGCAATACCTCCGCATGACGAGCATCGTCAATCCGCATGCAGAAATCACATTCACCGATCCTGAGGGCGAAGTCCATCACTGGCCTCGGGTGACTGAACGCCTCCCTACCAAGGTCGAAGGCATCAAGCCGCACCCCCACGGCATCGAATTGGGTCAACTTCAGCGAATGGCATCTGAATCAACCGATTCAAGGCTCACTGTGTTCCTTCGAATGAATTTCTCTGGCGTTTCCGCCCGTGCAAGCAAAGAATTGTGTGTTGCAGCAGAAATCGATGAAAAAACAAAACCAAAATCGATGAATGCTGACCAAATACGGGCTTTGCTCGAAGCCTTCCAAGGCGAACGGCACGTCAAAGGAAAACCGGTCAAGTTACTCAACCCTCCAACGAATTGTCTTTCACCGATTGAAGAAATGCTGATTAAGAAGGGTTTGTCGAAAACAATCGATTCACGGTTCATTTCCACCCTTACTCGTGCACCTGCAGTGACGCAAGGCAATCCGTATCAGGTGGAAGTAGGGCTCATCTTTGGTGGCAACATGGCCGCAGACAAACCGGTCGAAGTTCTTCGGTTTGCCAATCGGGTCCCACTGATGTATCAACAAGGGGGCTGCCTCTTAACCAAAGCCATCGAAAGCGTTGATTGGCGTCAGTATGGTCTCGACCAGCCAGGAGCAAAAGGCGTTCCAAAGGGGCCTGCTGCCATTCTGGTTCACCTTGCAAGCACCAACGTTCAATTCACATCCGAAGCAAAAGAAGCACTTGCGGACAATGGCGAAGTCATCGAAGAAGCACGAAAGGCCATGCTCGAGATGGGTCGTGGTTTGAGAAAGCACTTGGAAAAGAAGAAGAAGATGGCCAAGACGAAGGAAAAGTTCGAACTGATCAACGACATTCTTCCTGCGATTGCTGAGAAATCAGCACACATCCTCGGGCGCCCTGTGCCCGACCTTGCGGGATCCATCACGAAAATCATGTCAGCTGTGATTTCGGAAACATCAACGACCTGGAACAAGGAAACCAAACAAACTGATGTCATGATCACCCTATTCAATTACACCAGCAGGGTTCGAGCCTACACAATTTTGGCCACATGGCCGGAAAAGGCTGGAGCTGAAATGATCAACAACGAGACAGGTGGACGAAAGGAAGCAACTGGTGTATGGGCATGGAAACTTCCATCGCTTGAGCCCGGTGAACGGACCGTTATCACCTACAGCTTGAGTGGACTCGAGCGAGGCGATTGGACGGAAACAGATGTGTTCTTCCGCGGCTCTCAAGACGTCATAGGTGCCAGCAAGATGGACGAGAAATTCCTCGAAGAAATTCGAAGACAAGAGCGCGCCCTTAGCGATCCTGGTGATGCGGATTCAACTCCGGAGGAACCTGCTGAACCAATGGGGGAGCCAACAGTGGCGCCACCGACTGGCCAAACCACACTCTTTGGAGGTGATGTTTGATGACCCGACGCCACACACCCGAAGAGACAAAGCAAGCAATGCACTTGATTGTCGGTGAAATGTACGACCGAATCGTGAAAGGCGAACCGCCCACGATGACCTTGCCAGTCCGTACCAAGAACAACATTGGATTCGATAAAAAACTCGGCGTTTACAAGTATGGAAAAAAGCAATCCATTCGAGATGCGACAAGCCTTGGATCTGCGAAGCAATTGCTACGAGCCCTTCACGTCGTTGAATTCATCGAGGAAATGTTGGTTGCTGGAAAGTCCTCAACCTTGAGAGAGATGTATTACATTTCAGAGGCTTGGGGCCTTGGAAAGTTTGGCAGCCAAAACGAATCCAACAACCTCGCAGAGGATTTGGAAATTGTCACAAAGTGTTTGCGAGAAGATTTCAAACTCCGTCCTGAAGAAGACGGAGCCAGAATGATCGGAAACCTGACCTTGCGAGAACGCAATCGTAGGGGTGAATGGATGCGCATCAACGCACGAGACGATGTCGGGGATTCTGGATACGGTGTACCGTACAATGTTGAGGCTGAAAAGATTGAACTGCTCGAGCATGACATCGATTTCATCATGGCCATCGAGACTGGTGGTATGTTTGACCGATTGATTGAGAACGGATTTGATGAAGAATACCGATGTGGACTTTTGCACTTGAAGGGGCAACCTGCTCGTTCAACCCGACGAATCATGAAGCGCATGAGCGAAGAATGGGATTTGCCAGTCGTTGTCTTCCTCGACGGTGATCCGTGGTCCTTCCGAATTTTCGCATCCATTGCATATGGTGCGATTAAGACGGCGCACATCTCTGAGTACTTGGCCACACCATCCGCAACATACCTCGGTATCACTGCTGATGACATCGTCGCCTATGACCTACCGAACGATGATTTGTCAAAGAAAGACATTGAAGCCCTCAACGCGGAACTTACAGACCCACGGTTTGCTGATGGTTGGTGGCAAGAGCAGATCAACATGATGCTGGAACTTGGAAAGAAGGCTGAACAGCAATCATTGGCGAAGTACGGTCTTGATTTCGTGACTGAAACATACTTGCCAGAAAAGCTCGCAGAACTCGGTTTGGCTTGAAGCGAGGATTCATTTGGGAAGAGTGGCAGGTGAAAACATGGCTCAGTCCGCACGCAACCCATGGCCGGTTCGCTTGGCCATTGCTGGTGCGGTGCTGCTTATTCTTGGCGCATTTTTACTCAATTCGCAAGGTGATGCCATCGATGAAGCCTATGATCCAAGGGTCATGGCCGTCGCTACCACAACCGGGCCCGGCAGTGAAGTTGTCAACCTCGAAGCGGGGTGCTACCACGCAGTGACCCTTGAGGGTGAGAACAATGTTGACCTCAACCTTACTCGAATCGAAGGTTCGGCCCGAGTTGCCGATGCTGAGGAAAACAAGATTTGTGCTTCGGATTGGTTCCCAATGTCCGCCGATGCCACTGCGTTCATCATCACCAGTGGGTGGGATGTAGAGCAAGAGGGGGAATACGCCCTGGATGTGACGTGCCAGGAAGATATTGACTGTGCCAATGAATCAATCTACCTTGTTCACACAAATCCGTATCAATTTGCAATTCTTTCGAGCCCGGGCATGGTGTTTGGTATGGCCTCGTGCTGCCTCGGTCTAACGGTGCTTCCCCTTGCAGGCGTCATCCTATGGCTTGCCAGAATCAATCAAAGCAAGGGCTCTGTCATCATGATGAACCCTGATGGCACCATGACACAAGCAACAGAACTCACACCCGAAATGATGGCTGCTTTTGCCAAAGGAGAAAACCCACTTCAACCGAAAGTCGAGGCTCCTTTTGCGGACACCGGTGTTGGACAAACTGAGGATTTCATTGACGGAAAACAGAGCGTGATGAGCGGAAGCCTCCTGACGACCGAACAGGTCTATGCCCTGATACGCGGGGATGTAGAAGAGGCAACACAGCAGGTCAGCGACCCATTCGCCGATCGTCCAAGTCCGAGTACAAAGAAACCTGTTGCACCAAAGAAAGATCCAAACACCAAAACAATCGCATCGTGGGACGAAGGTTCTGATGATTCAATCGTCACCGAGACAACAAATCGTCCAAAAATACGACCTCTTCAACGGGAAAAACCAACCCAACCTTCCGACAAAGATTGGAAAAGTTGGGATGAATTGTAGGTGGGCGCATGTTTGAATCAATCATCAGGGCTGTCTTTGGCATCATCTCTGTCGCCCTCCTCATTGGCGCTTTCGTCGGAGCTGAAGGGTTTGAAGAC
>JAQXFM010000337.1 GCA_029250305.1 Candidatus Poseidoniaceae archaeon
GAGGCAGAACGTCTCAAGGCAGAACAAGAGGCGGCAGCCGAAGCGGCTAAGGTAAAGGCAGCCGAAGAAGCAGAACGACGTGCAGCCGAAGCCGAATTAGAACTCGCAAAGAAACAAGCAGAAGCCGAATTGGAACAGGCAAGGAAGCAAGCGGAAGCGGAACTTGAAGCAGTGCGCCAAGAGGCTCAAGCCGCCAAAGACGCCCTTGCTGCTGAAGCACTCAAGGCACAAACAGCTCTCCAAGAAAGCCAAGAGGCAGAAGTTGAGGCGCCCGAACCGATGGAAGAGCCTGAGCCATTCGAACCATCAGGGAAGGAGATTCCAGATCTCCCTCCGCTCGATGGCTCAGCAACCCCTCTCGCCCCTGTTGATGAATCATCAGGTATGAGCCTCCCGCTCATTCTTGCATCCGCTGGTGGCGCTATTGGCCTCATTGCAGCAGCCTTCATCTTCCTTCTGTGAAAACAGATATTTCCTTCTTAGAGAAAGGGTTCATCTATACGCTTCACGGCCCATTGGAATGATGGCTCACCCAAACGACGGCTCTGGACGCGCGCCAGTGGCCATTGTCCGTCCAACAACCTCGGTGACCAGCGGTGTGGCTGTTACGCAGAAACTTGTAACCGCATCGGTTGCTTTTGGAGATTTATTGCGTGGCACGTTTGGCCCAAACGGTCTTGACAAAATGATGTACAAGACTAACGGACAGACCGCCGTGACAAACGATGGGGCGAAAATCGTCGCAGAACTTCTCGTCAAGCATCCAGCAGCCAAAGCCTTCGTCCAACTTGCTGAATCCCAAGAGAACGCATGCGGCGACGGCGTCACCGGCTGCATCATCATTGCAAGCGAGTTAATGCGCGAAGCAGGCCGCCTTCTGGAAAAAGGACTCCACCCCCTCGTTCTTGTTGAGGGATACCAACGGGCTTTGCAAACCACTCTTGACACACTCGATGCGCGCGTCGTACAGATTCAACCTACAGATAACCAACGCCTCCTCGATGTGGCTCGCACAGCGATGATGGGAACGACTGCAGAGTCGGGAAGCGATCACCTTGCACAATGCATCGTGACCGCAGCTCAGACTGTTGCCACCAATCGAGACGGCACCCTTCATGTTCGAACCGAAGATGTTCGAATGGCAAAACGTGGGGTTGGCGGGATTGCTGACAGCATACTTGTTTCTGGGTTGATTATTGAACGCCACCTCGATTTGGACCGTCTTCCTCGCCATCTTAGCAACGGGACCGTCGCTGTGCTCTCTTGTCCCTTAGAAATCGAATCTTCTTCTCGGGATGCCGAAATTGAAGTAACCTCTCCGGACCAGTGGGTGGCGTTTATGGACGCTGAAGAAGCTCAACTTGACGCCAAAGCTCAGGCTGTTCTCGACAGTGGGGCGACCCTTGTTTTCTGTGCAGAAGGCATTGACCCGCGCGTGTTGCACCGTTGTGCCGACGCCGGTGTTTTTGCGCTTGCAAGCCTCGAACGCTCGGGCGCAGAAGATGTCGCAGCAGCCACTGGTGCCATGATGATCGACCATCTTGATTCCCTTGACGCATCGGTTCTTGGCTCGTTCAAAACCATGTCCATTGAAACTCTTGAGGGCGATGATTCACGCAGGGAGCGGCTGCATCTCGATGCCGGCGAACAAGCGGGACTGGCTACGGTCGATGTTGGCGGTGGCGATGGAGTGGCCAGTGAAGAAGTGATTCGAGGCCTCTATGATGCACTCTGTTCTGTCACGAGCGCTATGGAAACTGGCGAAGTGCTCCTCGGAGGCGGAAGCCTCCACATTGCTGCGAGCCTCGCCATCAAAGAAGCAGCAGAAGCGCAAGGTGGCCGTGAACGCCTGGCCATGGAGGCGTTTGCCCGTGCTCTCGAAGCAATCCCTGCCGTGCTTGCCACCAACGCGGGAAACGATCACCTCGACACCCTTCTCGAATTACGTGCTCACCATCGAGACGGCTCCCCGGAAAGTGGGGTCCAATCATCTGGGACAGCAGGCCCAATCGAGGCCGCTTGGTCGAGTGCCGAAACCCTTGCTCACGCCATCGAAGCAGCTTGCGAAACGGCGTGTGGGCTGCTGCGAGTCGATCAAGTCATCTCGGCACGCGGCGATTGACCCTTCATCGACACCATCTTCTTGGGTCGCTATGTTCTTTATCATCGGACCAATGGATTCGATAACGGGTACCTCCAATGAGCACGTCCGTCCCGCCACGCCCTCGAGCACTTCTCAGCGTCTACGACAAGACCGGGATCGTTGAATTTGCAACGGCACTTTCAGCCATGGGCTTCGAACTGGCTTCAACTGGTGGAACCGCTCGCAAGTTGAGGGAAGCCGGACTGGATGTCATCGGTGTCTCAGACATCACTGGGCACCCTGAAATTTTTGACGGGCGTGTGAAATCACTCCACCCTGCTATCCACGGCCCATTGCTCGCCCGACTTGAAACAGAAGCAGACCGAGCGGGCCTTGCCGAACTTGGTTACGCACCGATTCAGATTGTGGCGTGCAACTTGTACCCATTTTCCGATGCTGCTCGCCAAGAACCCCCCTTGAACGATCTTGCTTTGCTAGAAATGGTTGACATTGGCGGGCCGACGATGGTTCGTGCATCTGCGAAAAATCACAAGAATGTTATCATCGCGTCAAATCCAGAACGTTACCCTTCGATCGTAACTGCGCTCCAGCAAGCAGGTGGAGCCGACGGTGTTGGTATTGACTTGCGAAGAGCACTTGCACTTGAGGCATTCGAACACACCGCCGCCTACGATGCAGCAATCAGCGACGAATTGCATGCAAGGTGGATTGGTCGTCCTGAACACAGCGACGATACAGCCGTGCAAACAGAACGCCTTCCAGATACACTTCTGGCCTCTGCGATCAAATCTCACACCCTTCGTTACGGTGAAAACAGTCACCAAGCCGCAGCCCTCTACGTTGATCCTAAAGCCGCTGGATTGCACACAACACTCGTCACTGCGAACGTCGAAGGCGAGAAACCGATGTCCTACAACAACTACTCTGATGCAGACGCCACCCTGCGATTGTGCCGCGCGCTCTCAACTGATGAATGGCCAGCAACACCCCATGTGTGCATCATTGTCAAGCACAACAACCCATGCGGTGCCGCCCTTGGAGCCACCCAAGTTGAGGCTTATGAGGCCGCATTGGCAAGTGATCCAGAGTCGGCCTTCGGGTCCATCATTTGTTTCAATGAACCTCTTGAAGTTGAAACTGCCAAGGCAATGGAGCCTTTGTTCATCGAAGTCCTCATGGCCCCCCATTACGATGAAGAGGCAAAAGCAATCGTCATGGCGAAGAAAAACCGTCGCATTCTTACCATTGACTCGCCAAAAAACCGCCTTGCACCCCTTGAGCGAATTTTGGTAAGGAAGCCGATTGAGGGTGGATGGTTGGTTCAAACCGAAGAGCCCCCGGTCATCGATTGGGAGAAGGCAAAGGTCGCAACAACCATTGCGCCAACGGACGCCCAAATCGCCAGCATGAAATTCGCAGTGCGTGTGTGTGAACAAGTCAAATCAAATGCCATCGTTATGGTCCAAGGCGTCGCTACAGTGGGCATTGGACCCGGCCAAACCAGCCGAGTTGAAGCCGTAAAAATCGCTGCACGAAGGGCTGGCGACAGAGCAGAAGGATGCGTCCTTGCATCTGATGCCTTTTTCCCATTCAAGGATGGTCTTGAGCAAGCAGCCGATGCAGGCGCGGCCTCAATTGTTCAACCAGGTGGTTCAATTCGAGACCAAGAAGTCATTGATGCTGCCAATGAGCGCGGTATCTCCATGTTGTTCACCGGGCACCGTCTCTTCAGGCATTGATACGACCCAAGACTTCATGCGGCGAGGGCCGGACCCAGCGACATGGGCCACCTCACAGACATCAACAAGTCGTATTTCCAACACATGTCGGGAGCATGGAAAATGGCGTTTTGGTTTGCCTTGGGCGCCGTACGGTTGTTGATCCATGGGGTTCTCCCGAACGTTAATCAAGAGGCTGGACAGAAAACCGTCAACCATTACCTGCCGCAAAACGATTAGGCCACAGTCGGAACCTTCCAACCAACCCACCAGACGCCCACGAGTGCAACTACGGCGATGAGCGTCTGCCCGAACCCGGGGTCACCTGCTTTGGTAATCCCCCAAATCGACGCAACGGAAACCACGCAAATGATTGCGCTGATCACCATCTTTGAGTGAAGAGGCAAGGCCCGGCCAGAGCGGTAATACTCCAAAAGTGCAGGGCCAAACATTCTGTTTGTCAACAACCATCGGAACAACTTCTGACTCGAGCGTGCGTAGCAATAGGCTGCAAGAACCAGCCATGATGTTGTTGGCCATCCGGGCACAATGATTCCGATAATTGCGAAGATGACGGCGAGGCTTCCAAACGACACCCACAAGCCCCGTATGAATGGATTGCGGGAAGGTTTGTGCTCTGCGAGCACCCGTTGAATCACAACTTCGTCAAGCGAGGATGAACCCTCGTTGAGAATAGGCACAGGGGAATCTTCCTCAGTTTTGTCGGAAGCCGAGTCGAAAAAAGGCTCGCCCGGGCCGGAATCGGCATTTTCACCCATCGAACTCATGCCGTCCTACAACGCGTGCATCAAAAACTAATGGGCGCGCATCCGAAGTGCTCAAGGGCATTGGTCGCTACCATATGCCATGGGAGGCACACCTTCGGGACAGCCAACTTCCCCTGTGAGCAAACCAGTCCGGTGTGCAATTTTGATTTCTGGTTCTGGCTCCGGCATGGAAGCAATGATCCGGCATCAACAATCAAACGCCGGCTGCGGGCATGAAACAGTGCTCGTCATCGCGGACCGCCCGGATGCAAAAGGGCTGGAGCGCGCCTCAGCGCTCGGCATCAAGTCGCTTTGCATCCCCCTCCCGCCTGAGCATGAAGATCCAACAAACCGTCGTCTTGCCCACGAGAAAACTGTGGACGAGCACTTACGGGCGGCAAACGTCGGCCTTGTTCTTTTGAGTGGCTACATGCGACTGCTTACACCCTACTTGGTTGGCCAGTGGGCACCTAATTTGCTCAATATTCACCCCTCGATTCTTCCAGCATTTCCAGGGGCTCACGCTCACCGTGATGCGCTTGCCTCCGGAGCGAATGTGTCCGGATGCACCGTTCACATGGTCGACGAAGGCATGGATACGGGGGCAATCCTCGCTCAACGTCGCGTTCCGGTTTTTCCCGACGACACGGAATCTTCTCTCGCTGCAAGGGTGCGAATCGAAGAGCACCTTCTCTATCCGCAAGTTGTGGATGCATTTATTCTTCAAAACGAGCATCGAGTGAATTGAAATTTTTCATCTCTCTTGTCATCTCACCAAGGTTCAGGCTTGGCAAGTTTGCAAACATCGCTTGAATGTTTTTGGCGTTGCGAGCAGGACTCCATCCTTCGGGACAGAACGCAAGCAGAGGTTGCCGTTCCCCATTTGAATCCAAAGGAACTCCACCGTTCGAAGCAATTAACGCAGTGAGGCCGGTATCTTCAAGCTGAAACGCATCACAAGGAATGAGTTGAACAGCCCCATCAATGGCGCTGAGCGCCCAATAAATCACTTCCATCAATGAGGCACACGCCTCGGGATCAGACCATACCTCGCCCGCGAACAAAGCCATTCGCTCGCTTGAACCACAAAGCGTGATGATTCTGTCAGTCCCTGATGATTGAGCTACTGCCATAAGTCGCTCCACCCCCCCGGCCATCAGAGCTTTGTCTTGGCCCATGCGGGTGCTTTTTCCACCAGCCAAAATGAGTGCAGTTACCATGCAGGTCACCCTATGCCATCTCATCAAGACCGTCAAGGGCACGCTCGAGTTCTGCTAGTAAACTCCGCACCCGCTCTAGCAACGCCCTGCGTTCACGGCTTGAACGGGCCTCTGGGAGCCATTCAAGCAACCTTCGAACGTCCTGAGCATCACGCTCGACCGTCCACTGGTGAACAGCTTCTAAGACAGGGTCGTCTGAAGGGAGAAACCGTTCGCTCATCAAGAAGGGCTAATTGCGGAGGGGCTTCAATGCTCCTGTGTTAACAGTCGAGTTCGGATTCGCTCAAACAGGTCACCGCCTGCTGGCGCTGTGGCCACCAAACCCCGCGCTTCACCGAGGGAGTCTTTACGCAGCGAAAGAAACAAGACGGCAACCTGGTGCCACAACGGGCTTTGTGCTGCCATGTCGATCAACCACATGTCGCCGGGTACGGGGTGGCCTCCCCGAATCATTTCTTCAGCAATTTCCAAAAGAGCACCAAGCGGTTCTTGGTCGCTTAACAAGTGGATAAACGCTAACCAGGGGTCTTCCTCGAGTTCAGATTCAGACATGTTTGCTAACAGAAGGCCTACGAGAACAAGGTCTTCTTGGCCATGTCGTTTCCATAGGGCAGGAATTAATCGGGCGATTCGCCGTTGCATTCCTTCTCCAGAGGTCAAGATCCATGAGGCGATGGTGCGGAGTTCCGGATTTGGGCATCCGATGTGGAATGCATAGCCGCCGCTGTGAGCGAGCAAATCAGTGGATGGTTTTGCCATTAACCCCGGTACACCGGCATGATAGGCCCGAAGCAAGAACTTCATTGTTCTACGACGAGAGCGCAAGAGTTTCGGTTGAGGCTCTGCCAACAACCGGTCAAGACGACTGTTCATTCAGAGCCACCGTCAGTGGTTTTCTTTCGGACGGTTTCAAAAATATCCCCCACGAGGCCAACAGAGTCCCGCAGCGTCAACAGCATTTTGTCGATGACATTTGGATCTTCGAACTTTTCCTTGACGATTTCTCGAAGTTCAGTTTCAATCGATGCATGCTCTTCTTCATCGATGTCAAAGACAGACCGAAGGTGAGCTAAAACTCTGAATTCATCCCTTGAAAGAGATGCGTTGACAATGGCCACTTCAAACACTTTAGTGTAAATTTTACGAGCAGTGGTTTCTGTAATGGCGTCTCCAGGGGGTGTTTCAGTCTTGGTACGAATTGCTTCGTAGATTTCCGCTGGTTGTTCCGCGGTGAGGTTGAGGGCGCTTGCAAGTTTAATGATCAATCGCTTCTCTTCTCTGGTCAGCACTCCATCAGTAAGCATCACCTCGATGGTGCTTCTGAAGACGTCAAGACTGCGGGAGGCGGCGGTCGTCACGGTCCAACCAAGGCCTTCTCGTTCTTGAATTCGTTGCTTATCAAAAAACACACCACACGCGACATTTGTCGAGAGAGGATTGAAAAGGGGTCGGCCGCTGGGAGTGTTATCCACCTCCCTTTCACGCAGCATTGGATACGTCCAAAGCAGCAGCCAAAGAACAGTTGGGCCAATCATGGCCCACATCCCTAAGGAACGGGGCGGTTGATACCAAAAAAGGAGACATTCACATGAATAAAAGAAACAACCCTGGTCGCGGTGGCGGCAACAAGCAAAGCAAGGCGATGAAATACCAAATTCGCGCTGATATTAAGGTCAATGGAACGGTCCAACGAAAGGACATCATTGGTGCAATCATGGGCCAAACCGAGGGCCTCCTTGGTGATGAACTCGAGTTGCGTAAATTGCAACGAACAGCACGTGTTGGACACGTTGATGTCGAAATGGAAACCAAAGGCGGAAAAGTACACGGCATGATTATCATTCCATCCAGCCTTGACAACGTCGAAACTGCAATCATCGCATCCGCCCTTGAAACAATCGATCGAATTGGCCCGTGCAGCGCCAAGATTACCGTCAAAGAAATCCTCGACATCCGTGCAACAAAGCGCTCAGCAGTCGTCGACCGTGCAAAGGAACTCCTACTCAGCCTCGTGAACTCTGGCGAAGCAGCTTCCAAGACTGTCATCGAAGAAGTTCGTTCAGTTCTTACAACAGGAACCGCAACCAACTTCCACGGTTTGACCTGTGGCCCAAACATCGAGAAGTCCTCTTCGCTCATTATTGTTGAAGGACGAAACGATGTTCGCAACCTGCTCAACTGTGGTGTCAAGAACGCGATCAGCGCCGACGGTGCTGGAACCATGAAACAAGAATTGATTGATCTTGCTAACAGCAAGGAAACAGTCATTCTCGCTATTGATGGTGACCGCGGCGGCGAAATGTTGTTCAGTCAACTCAACGACACCATCAAGGTCGACTTTGTTGCCCAAGCTCCAGTCGGTCAAGAGTGGGAATTGCTTCCACAAAAGACCGTGACCATGTGCCTCCAAAAGAAGGTTGAAGCAACTAAATTCGCTCACAACATCAAGAAGAAGCAAGAAGAAGACGACGAAAAGGCCGGCGTCCAAGACAAGAACTGGGCTGACGACATGGACGACGAGTTTGTGGCTCCCGAAGCACCAGCACAAGTCCATGAATGGTTCGATCACCTCGACAGCCTCGACAAGAACAACGCACTGTTCGTTATGGAAGACAACACCGTGTCTGAAGCAGTTGGTCCAAAGAGCCTCTCGAAGGCTGCTGGTGAAACCGAAGGCGCAGTTGCTATCGTGTTCAACGGGCCAGTCAGTGAACGCACGCTTGAGATTGCTTCAGAATCTGCAATCGCAACCGTTGTTGGAACCAAGGCCGGCAAGGGCTTCTCTGCTGTCAAAGGCGTCGAAGCATGGCTTTCAGAAATTCACCGCTGAACCCTTCATTGACAACCACCTTCATCTAATGCGGCACCTCTCGGGTGCAACATGGCTGATGGCGAAGACCAAGGGTGGCTCGATGACGATACGGATCCATTTGCGGATTCCCCCGTCTCCGAACAACCAGCGGATGCTGCCGAACCAGAACATACTGAAGAGACAGAGGCGCAGGATTCTCCAGTTGACGAATCGACTGAATCTCCCTCAGAAGATGAAACCGATGTCTTAGAAGATGAAGCCACTCAACCACCGATTGCATGGGGCCTCCCAATCCGTGCAGCACCTTTGCTGGAAGAGAACGGAGAAATCGTGGTTGAATATCCGCTGAAACAATCGCTTAACGGCCGTGAAACAACCTCCATTGTCGTCGATGACGATCTCTTACGAGTGGTCGACACCGAACTCGGCATCGACAACCAACGAAGAATGAAAGTCAAACTTACTGTGAAGCGCGACATCACAGGGTTCAGCCATCAGCACAATGAGTTGATGCACCAACATCAGTTTCTGTGGATTGGGTGCTTTATCGTCGGTGTCTGCCTTTCATTTGTAGGGAACGTTGCCTTTGGTGTCCTTGGTGCATTGTCGATG
>JAQXFM010000344.1 GCA_029250305.1 Candidatus Poseidoniaceae archaeon
GGGAACGGTGCTTGGAACAAGTCGACGCTTCCGTTGCAAATCGGATTGGCAGTTTGGGCGCTTGCTCACATTGCAAGTCTTTGGCAATTCAACTACCTGATGTCCAACGAAAGCACCATGCTCAACTTGTTTGGCCCATACAGCGATCGAGCAGTGGCTCAATACACTGACCTCGAAAACTATCATGGCTACTTTGGCTTCTGGAGTGCTTTCTTCACCGGTATGGTCGCATTGCTCGTTGCGGGCATGGCCTCCGAACGCTGGTTCACTCGGTCGATGTTTGTCGGTTCAATGTGGGTTTTGTACCTGGTTTCATCCGCTTTCGAAAACGGTATGTGGGACAACGAGAACTTCAACGGCAGCTGGGGCGCATTGATTTGGCTCGCCTTCACCTTCTTCATCAGCGCCATCATCTATGTGATCGGCACTGGCGACAAGTGGGGTGGATGGTCCAACCGCAGCGAATACGAACCTTCGGGCGCTCGACGGTTCTGGAACGCACACTGGGCCAGCATCATGGTCGGTATGGCGCTCTTCTTCGGATTCGTTATTCGCGTCCAATGGTACGTCATCCCATCGATGAACTCCCTCGGGACCAACACTTGGGACATGACCGGTGGTTCTGACCCTTGGTACATGAAGCGCGTCGTTGATTACATTCTCGCCAACAATGCACATCTTATCTTCGATGCGGATCGAACCTATCCAATCGGGGGCATCAACCCACGTCCTCCATTGTTTACATGGTCGATTGCAGTGTTGGCATCGCTCTTGCAACCATTCGTTGGAAGTGAGGATGCTGTATGGTGGGCAATGTTGACTCTTCCAGCGATCTATGGTGCATTCACCATTCTCCCAGTCGCTGCGATTGCTCGTGAGCACATCAACGAGAAAGCGGGTGTTGTGGCAGCTTGGCTCATCGCCTTCATGCCAGCCCACGTTTCGCACTCTACCTTCGCACTTGCAGATCACGACGCCTTCATCATGCTCTTCTTGACGATGGGCTTCATGTATTGGCTTAAGGCCCTAAAGTACGCAGGAAGCGACCGATTGCTCCGAACGACCTCCCCTTCACTGGCCACCTTTGTCGAATCATTCACGACCGTTGCGAGCCAACGCACAGCAGCGTTCTCGTACGCTGTTTTGGCCGGTGTTTCCTTTGGTGTCGTTTCCCTTGGTTGGAAAGGATTCGTCGTTGGACCGTCGATTTTGTTCCTTGCATACGCACTTCAAGTTGCATTGAACATGTTCCGGCGCCGTGACTCAACCACACTCAACGTGTTGTTCATCTCAATGTTGGCCGTGAATTTCCTCATGGCCATCCCATTCTACGCTTATCCACAACTCAACTTGGTGACTGATGGAACTGGTTTGCTGCCTTTGTTGTTCATCGCAGTGTTTACCATCACAATTGCGTTTGTGACCACTGGATTCCGAGACAAACCTTGGCTTCTCGTCTTGGGCGCCCTTGCTGGTGGAAGCGCTGTGTTCTTCTCGGTTCTCTACCTCTTGAAACTCTCAGATGTGAGCAGCGCATGGGACGTTCTGTTCACCGGTGGTGGATACTTCGCCAAGTCCAAGATTTTCGGGACGATTGCTGAAGCAAACGCAACCGATCGGGGACAACTCTTTGCACAATTCGGCCCCATTACCTTCCTATTAGCGCTGGTGATGGGCATCTTGTGCCTTGTCTCCGGACTTCGTGAACGAAAGCAAACCAACCTCGTGTTCGGTGTTTGGATTCTCGCCGCATCCTACATGGCTTGGTCTGCTGCTCGGTTCATGTTCAATGCTACGCCCGCTATGGCCATTCTTGGCGCATGGGGTATCATTTCCCTCTGGAAGTGGGCAAATTGGGATGGAATGGTCCGATCTTGGAAGAAGTACGGTATTCGAACTCCTGAAGATCGCATTCGTGGTGCACGCAAAGCAATCTGGCGAACACCAAACTTTTCTGCTATCCTTCTGATTATGATCATGCTGTTTGGACAACAAGCAACCTATGGGCTGGATGCAGCACTTCCTGCAACCGTCACTGCTGAAGATGATCTCGATGAAACAATTTACAACCTCATCCCTGACATCTTCCGACAGGAAATTGCCGGATTCTCATTGCTTGACGATGAGCCTTACAACGGCGATTGGTACCTCGGCACAATGGGCTCAGGATTCAACGACAACAGTTGGAACAATGCCTATGAATGGCTTGCTCAGCAAGACACGGATGAGGTCTATTCAGACCGCCCAGCGTTCGTCTCATGGTGGGACTATGGATTCCAAGCATTGGCATCTGGTGAACACCCGTCGGTTTCAGACAACTTCCAGACAGGTATCCCAGCAACAGGTAACATGCTCCTCGCTCAGTCAGAGTCGGACCTCATCTCGATGTTCATTTGGCAACTTGCTGAGGGTGACATTGCTTACAACACCGCTCGGAGTGGTGACTACGAATTCACCAACGGTTTTTCCAACATTTTGGCAAACCATCTCACCGCTGACCAACATGATATGTTTGAATCAATTAACATGAACTCTGACAGGGACGCACTCAAGACACTGGTCATCGAGAACAGTTTCAAGGTTGTTCAAACCAACCGTGACATCGTCATGGCTCAAGGCTACCATCAAACAGACGGCCTTGTTGACTCCTCGACCATGGTCTACCGTCTTTACGATGATAAAGTCGTGATTGAGTGCACAGAACAAATTTCTGAATCCTGTCAGGGCACCGACTGGACCAACAAGAACCAAGCACAAACAACCTTCAACAACAACGTACGCTCATCTCAAGACACTGCAGAGGGAACATCCCACTACGTCATCAATGATTACTGGTATACTGCCGACATGATTGACGAATTTAATTCAGTATCGACACACATTCACCGAATGAACGCTCGCCTTGCAGTGACCGTTCAATTGTTGACGAATGTCATGGATGAATCGCAAATCGTTGACTTGTACGAGGATCTTATCACAGACCTCAACGACTACGAAGTCCAAGATTACAACGGCCTCCCTGGTGAAACAATCTCACGAGACCATGAAATCCGTTACTTTGCAATTGACAGCCGCCTCTATCCTCGTGCTGGACGTTACACTGCTGACATGGGCTACAACCAAGGACAACCAATGGGTATCTTTGGTGCTCCGACTATTCTCAGTGGGCAAGACATTGGCACCTTCATGGATGAAGTCTATGAAACAAGCCGTGGCGAATTCCAAGATGAGATGACTCGAGAAGAAGTCGATGCAGCAATCACTGAGGACTTCCTCAACCAGCAAGCCGGTGCAGACATTGATCCGCTTCAAGTACAGGATGTCCGTGTTGATCACAACCCACAATTCTTCAACACAATGTTGGCGAACACCTACGTTGGTTACGGCGCTTCAACCCTCGGAATTGATGCTGGATCATCGAATCCACAGCCGGCGCAACACTTTGGTCAACAAGGCAGCCCTGGCAGCGCTTTGAGTCAAGCTCTCCCACTCCCAGGTGCTATGTCGAATCACTTCGTCATCAGCAACTGGTACGATGCAGATCCAAACATCTCGATTGCGAACACAAACACCTACGTTAAGATCCTCAAGTACTACTCTGGTGCTGAAATCTCTGGTCAAGTCTCAATGAGTGACAATGGCCAAGGTCTCCCAGGCGTGCGTTTGCTCATCGAGCGGGACGCATTCTCTGGCGAAGATTCAGAAGATTTGGATTCTGACACCTATTGGGTTCCGATCGGCTTTGTCGATGCAGATGATGAAGGCCACTGGAGTTTCGATGCACCAGCTGGACGAATTCGTGTCTCCGCATTTGCTGGTGAATACGATCCAACCATCGCCCAAGACAGCATCCGAACTGGTGCATACGTCGACGGACTTGCTGACATTCTAACCGAGACAAACACCGACCGTAACATCAACGACATCACCGCTATTCTTGGTGAGGTTGCAAACATGACATGGTTGGGTGCCTCCCAAATGAACGTCACCGGTGACCAAGCAGACCGAATTGAACTCATCACTGAGCCTCTCAACATCGATGTGCAAAGCAGCGGTGTGTCCGGGCTTGTCTCGTGGTCTGGTGCAGAATCATTCAACGGCGACCCTCTTGTCGACACAACATTTGTTCTACGAAGCATCTGGTCCTTGACAGAGAACTACACGCTTACAACGACAAACGGTTCATTCACCTCTGAAGACAGCCGCATCCTCCAAGGATCTGGTGAAGCGACCTTCACAGAAAACGGTACATTTGAAAGCGAAGGTGTTGCCTTTGCTCAAGATTTCACTGGAACCTTCACACGTGCCATCGCTGACAAGCGAACGTACACAAGCAACGGTACATGGAACGGGGTTGGAAGCCTCGAAGCAAGTTGGATCTCCAACGAGACAGTTATGGATTGTACCGAAGACAACGGCACATACTCGATGCCGACCAATGAAACAGTCTGTGTCAAGAGCACCTCTGGTGAACTGACGACCTACATGCTCGATGGTGAAGTCATCGCAAATGGGCGCCTCACCTCTGAAGGTGTCTCAACCCTCCAAACTGAACTCGTCAACGCTACATTTGAGGCAACTGGATCCTTCGAAGGAACAGGAACGCTCAATGGAACGGGTCTCTTCATTGGCAAGGGCACCTTTGCTGGATCGATGGTGCAACCTGGTTCATTCTACATCACTGGTCTCGTTCCGGGCATGTACAACATGATCGCACAATTGGATAACGGGAAGGAAGTTTTGCTTCCAGACCCAGTTGATGTTGGTATCAATCCAACGTACGACTTGGACATGACCATGCCGGGTTCGTTGTTTGAAGACACACTCGAAGATTTCTTTGGAGAAGTCTATGGAAACGAAACCATTGAACTGATTGACACTGGCCTCGGTGAAACGTACGCAATTGACATCATTACCGACGAAAACGGTAGTTTTTCCTATGGACCACTGGCTCCGGGTGATTACTTCTACCGTGTTGACATCGACAACGATGGATGGTATGAAATCAATTCGACCATGTTTGTTCGTGATGATTCAGAGAACTTCACATTAGAAATGGATGTTCCGGAAATGCACGATGTGACCGTTCAATTGGTCTCACCAGTCGATGCACAGACTCAAGCAGCACTGATTTCAGTCGGTGACCGCGTCGTGACCTTCACCAATGATGATTCCATGATGGCACCAATCAACGCAACTTCAGATGCAACTGGTGTTGTGTACATTGAATTGCCAATGGGTGCATACACCATGTCCGATGACGCTGATGGCGACTACATCCTGTTCTCGACCTTTGAGTTGGAGCAAGAAGACATCTCCATTGATGGAAACTATGCAGTCTCAACATGGGTCAACGGAACAATCCGGACCCACCTTGATGCATCAAACTACTACCAGTGGGCCGCAGGAACGGATGAACTCAAATTGACAGAAAGCGATCCAGCCAGC